>NZ_JBIUVX010000004.1:87820-186825 GCF_044743175.1 Pseudomonas sp. NPDC087690 | reverse complement strand
ATCGTCGACGCCATGCATCAGCGCGTCGCTTTCCTCCTGGGAGAGCAGCTCCGGCACGGCCATGTCGTGTTCCTACTGCAGTACGAAATTAGTGAAAAGCAACTGTTCGATCACCACTTTGCCCAGCTCTTTCTGCGCCACTTCCTGGACGCTGGCTGTGGCCTTCTGGCGCAACATCTCCTGGCCGACCGGGGTCGCCAGTGTGGCGAAATCCTGACCGGAGAAGAGCATCACCAGGTTGTTGCGGATCACCGGCATGTGCACTTTGAGCGCGTCCAGATCGGCCTGGTTACGCGCCAGCATGGTGAGGCTCACCTGCATGTAGCGCTGACGACCGTTCTGGTTGTAGTTGGCGACAAACGCCGGCGCCATCGGCTCGAAAATCGCCGGTTGCTTGCCGACGGGCGCTGCATCGGCGGCCTCGGCAGGCTTGCTCTGGGCACTGTGCATGAAGAACCAGGTCGCCCCCACGGATGCACCAATGGCCAATAGCAATGCCAGCACGATCACAATGATCAGCTTGAGTTTGCCTTTGGTTGCGGGGTCTTTCACTGCTGCTGTTTCGCTCTTCGCCATGCCAATAATCCGTCACTAATCGGGTTTTCACAGTCGCACGGCAAGGCAAGAGCAAGTGTTATGCCAGAAGTGTCAGTGATGGTGGAGACAACGCTAAAGTCAAAGGCACCCTCACCCCAGCCCTCTCCCGGAGGGAGAGGGGGCCGACCGAGGTGTCAGACGTCAAACATCGACCTCAAAGACTGAGTCGATTATGGATTTACAGCAGAAGTAGTGAGACATCGACCTGAAAGACCGAGTCGATTGTGGATTCACAGCAGAAGTAACCGGTCGGCGCACGTCCCGAGCACCCCCCGATCAGTCCCCTCTCCCTCTGGGAGAGGGCTAGGGTGAGGGGCTCTTGATTTGATCAGGCGTAATAGTCGACCGCGCTGCTGCCAATCACGCTGGTAGTTTGAGCAGCGGCTTCAGCAATGGCGGCAGGCGCCAATTCTTCATCCGCCGAATCGAGGCGACCGCCGGCCGCGCTGGTGCGGCCACTCTGGCCCTGCTGCGCCTGCTCCTGGCCTTGCTGGCCCTGCCAGCCACGGCTCTGGTCGGAGACATTGACGTCAACCTGGCCCATACCCTGCTGGTTGAACATGTCACGCAGGCGATGCATCTGGCCGTCAAGTGCTTCGCGCACACTTGGATGCGCGCTCATGAAGGTCACCTGTGTCTGCTGATCCGGCACCATGTTCACGCGGATATCCAGACGCCCGAGTTCGGCCGGCTGCAATTGAATGTCCGCCGCCTTCAGATTGGCGCTCGACAGATACATGACGCGGTTGACAATTTCTTCAGTCCAGCCGCTCTGATGCATGGCAATTGGTTGATTCACCGGTACCGCGTTGGCGGTCTTCGGTGTCGCGGCCTGAGTCAGTGCCGCCAGACGGTTGGCGAAGTCATCGACACGGGTATCGCTGGTCGCAGTCTTGAGGTCTTTGAGACCGTCATCGATCAAACCACTGAAAGCCTTGTCACCGCCCTGACTGGTGCTGTCCTTGTCGGCTTGCACGTCGAGCATACCGGCCATGCCGGCCGCAAAATTCTGCGCCGCCGTCAGCTCACCGTCGGCCTGAGCCTGAGCTGGCGAGGCTTTCGGTTGCGCCTGGCTGGCAGCGGAAATGTGCCCGCCCTGCTCCATCGCCATACGCACCACTGGCAGCGAGTCGAGGGGGTCCGCCGAAGGATCGAAATCACTGTCAGTGGCAGGCGCCGGGTCTTTGACCACGCTCGGCAATGCGGCGAGCGCAGGGGGGGCGGTTTCAGGCTGGGCGGTGGCAACCGGGGTCGGCACCACGGGCGGCGTGGTCACCGGCTGCACAGCGATTGCCAATGCCGGATCGAGTGCCGGGTCAACGGGCGCGGCATCAACCACTGCTGGCTGAGAAGTGTCCGTGCTGTCGTCGCTGCTGGCAGTGGTGTCATCGCTCGCGGCGGTTTTATCGGCTGGCAAGTCGTTGCCGCTATCGGCAACCGCCGGTTGCGCAGCGGCAGATGGATCCTTGCCAACGTCCTTTTTACCGCTGTTGTCAGCGACCTTGTCGCGCGGCGACTTGGGCGAATTGTCAGCGGCTGCAACAGGCTTGCTCGACCCCTGATCGGCGAACACTTTCGCGAAGCTTGAGGCTTTATCCCCGGTGTCTACGGCCATCGCCGACGTTTTGGCAGAAGCGGCTTGCGCCTTGGCCTGAGCGGCGTTTTGAAGAAGGATGTTGGGGGTCGCAGGCATGAAACGGTCTCCGCTGCACTGGGATCGTAGGTACAGTTGCGGAGATAACTGCAAGTGCCGGGCCAGTTTTGTCCGGCGCTTGATAAAAGCGCCGGACGGCGGGATCAGTGGGTGTGAGCGGGATGTTTTTCGCTTTCGTAAACCGGGCGAACTTCAGCAAATTCGCCACTGATCTCAGCGACCAGTTTGACTATTTCCGCCGGACTCTTGTCTTTGGCGTCCGATTCGAGTTCCTGGCAGAGTGCCGCCAAACGGACAGCGCCCATGTTGCTGGCGCTGCCCTTGAAACTATGGGCAACTTCCGACAACACCTTGGCATCAGAGGTCTTTTGCAACTCGCCCAAGCGACTTTCGGAATCCGCCAGAAAGGTATCCAGAAGCTCCGGATAACCCTCCTCCATGACTTCGCGCAGTACGCTGAGCGCCTCGCGATCAATATGTGTGTCAGCCACTTGTTCACTCCTTGATCAAGAATTGCGCGGATTATGCCTGAACCTCCCAGGAAAACTCCACGCGGGCACTACGACCTTCGTCCGACCAACTGGCGTTGCGCCCCAATTGCCGGACCAGGCTGACACCACGTCCCGACAAACGGACACCGTCCAGCGGTCGATCCATCACCCGCGCCACATCGAAGCCCTTACCACTGTCGTCCACCCGAATCACCAGACGACCGCCGTCGCCCTGCGGCTGCACCTGCAAATGCACGCGCACGAAACCGTCCTGCAACGCCTCCAGCCGATCGTTGCGCTGCTGATAGTAGCGAGCGAAACCCGCCGCATCGCGCTTGAGACTGGAATCCAGCCCGAGCACGCCGTGCTCGAGCGCATTGGAATACAACTCCGCCAGCACGCTGTACAAAGCACCACTCTGCGCCCGCAATCCATGCACCTCAAGCAGCAACTGCAGCAGGTACGGCAACGGATTGAAACGTTTGAGCGTGGCGCCGCAAAACTCGAAGCTTACCGACCAGTCCAGCGGGCACGACTGGCCGCTGTCGGAATACACCGGTGCCGAGGGCCTGACCTGCGCCGGCTCCAGCAGGCTAACCTCGACCATGCTGACGTCATCGCGCGCCTCGCCGCGAAAATCCCGCAGTGCCTGCTCGATGTCCTCGAACAAGCGATCCGGCTCGCGGTTGGCGGCGAACACCTGCTGCAAGCGCTCGACGCCGAACAATTGATCACTGGCATCGCTGGTGTCGATCACCCCGTCGGACAACAGGAAAACCCGATCACCGACTGCCATCGGATGAACTTCAGTGCAATCGTCGAACGCTTGGGGGCTGAGCACTCCCAACGGCAGATGCCGCGCGGCCAACGGCACGCGCTCGCCCGTGGCGATCCGGTGCAGATAGCCGTCGGGCATGCCGCCATTCCACACTTCGACCGAGCGCCGCTGAGAACTCAGGCACAGCAGCGTCGCGCAGCAGAACATGTCCACCGGCAGGATGCGCTTGAGCTTGGCGTTCATCTCGCGCAGGGTTTCGGCGAGGCCGTAGCCCTTGGCGGTCATGCCGTAGAACACTTCGGCCAACGGCATCGCGCCGACCGCAGCCGGCAACCCATGGCCGGTGAAGTCGCCGAGCAGCACATGCATGTCGCCGGCCGGGGTGTACGCCGCCAGCAACAAGTCACCGTTGAACAGCGCGTAAGGCGATTGCAGATAACGGATGTTCGGTGCACTGAGGCAGCCGGAGTGCGCAACCTTGTCGAACACCGCTTTGGCCACGCGCTGTTCGTTGAGCAGGTAATCGTGGTGTTTGGCAATCAGATCGCGCTGCTGCAGCACGGTCGCCTGTAACCGGCGCAAGCGGTCCATCGCCTTGATTTTGGCGGCAAGGATCACTTGGTTGTAGGGCTTCGCCAGAAAGTCGTCGCCGCCGGCATCCAGACATCGCACCAGCGCTTCGCTTTCAGTGAGCGAGGTGAGGAAGATGATCGGCACCAGCGTCTCGCCCGCCAGCGCTTTGATCTGCCGCGCGGCCTCGAAGCCGTCCATCACCGGCATCATCGCGTCCATCAGCACCAGATCGGGTCGCTGTTGGCGAAACAGATCGAGCGCTTCGGCACCGTTGGCCGCCGTCAGGACTTCGTGGCCCTGGCGACGAACGATGGTCGACAGCAATAAGCGATCGGCGGCGCTGTCTTCGGCGATCAGGATCGTCAGCGGCTCTTGCACCTGCATGGCCGTCAACTGATGTCGAAGAGTTTGTCGAAATTGGAGATGGCGAGGATCTTTTTCACGTCGGAGCTGCTGTTGACGACTCGCACGTCCGAGTTATCGCCGCCGGCGTGATCGCGCAGCAGGAGCAACATGCCCAGTGCCGAGCTGTCGAGGTAGGTGGCTTCTTTCAGATCGACCACAATGGATTCTGGTTTCCTGTCGAGCCGCTCATAAGACTCGCGAAATTCCTGATGGCGCCCGAAATCGAACCGCCCCTTGACCGAAATCGTCAGTTTTTGACCATCCGGAGATACTTCTGCAACGACTGACATTGACTGGCTTCCTTGTCATTGACGAACGTGTACAAGGTTTAGCATCTGGACAGGGTTGGGGCAAGGTCAGGAAGCCAGATCAAAAGATCGCAGCCTTCGGCAGCTCCTACACCGATCCCCTGCCGAAGGCTGCGATCTTTTGATTTTTGTTTCAGAACGGATTCTGTCGGGGCAATCGCTGCGACAGTTCATCAAGCAGCTTCTGCTCGCGCTTGTCTTCGAGGCGTTGCGCCTCTTCACGGTAGCGCTGCACCAGTTTGCGCAGGCCTTCGACTTTGGCGAATGCCTGTTGCCAGGCCTCACGCGCGTTGTCCAGATTCTTCTGGTGCCAGTTAAGGCTCTGCCGTTGCTGATCGACGGCGGTGTCGAGCTGCGCCAGAAAGCCCTGAAAACCCAGCAACCATTGGCCGGTCACGCCGGTGGCGCCGCGTACGATCCATTGCTCGGAGTAGTCCAGACGAAAGGCATTGAGGTCGGCCAGCTTGCTTTCTGCGACCTTCACTTGCCCCTGAAAGTAACCCAGGCGCTGCACAGCGGTTTTCTCGGCTTTTTCAGCCATGTCCACCACCGGCGCCAGACGCGCGGCTCGACTGACGGCGGCCATGAGCGGTTAACCGCCCGCCGCAGGTGCGAACAGCGTTTCGAGATAGGCCTGACTTTCACCCATGTTGATTTTGTCGTTGAGGCCCTGACGCTGATAGCGGACTAACTGCGGTTGCAGGGAAATCGCCACGTCGGTTTCACGGTCGCCGCCGGCCACATAGGCGCCGACACTGATCAGGTCACGACTCTGCTGATAACGCGACCACAGTTGTTTGAAATACTGCGCACGCTGCATGTGCTCCGGCGAAACCACCGCCGGCATCACCCGGCTGATCGACGCTTCGATGTCGATGGCCGGATAGTGCCCTTCCTCGGCCAGACGCCGGGACAGCACGATGTGGCCGTCGAGTACGCCTCGCGCCGAGTCGGCAATCGGGTCCTGCTGGTCATCGCCCTCGGACAACACGGTATAGAACGCGGTGATCGAACCACCGCCCTTCTCCGCATTACCGGCGCGCTCCACCAGTTTCGGCAGCTTGGCGAATACCGACGGCGGATAACCCTTGGTCGCTGGCGGCTCGCCGATGGCCAGGGCGATTTCCCGCTGGGCCTGAGCGAAACGGGTCAGCGAGTCCATCAGCAACAGGACGTTCTTGCCCTTGTCGCGGAAATACTCGGCGATGCGCGTGCAGTACATCGCCGCGCGCAAACGCATCAACGGCGCGTCATCCGCCGGCGAGGCAACCACCACGGAACGTTTGAGGCCTTCTTCACCGAGGCTGTGCTCGATGAATTCCTTGACTTCGCGACCCCGTTCACCGATCAGGCCGACGACAATAATGTCGGCCTCGGTGAAGCGGGTCATCATGCCCAGCAACACCGACTTACCGACACCGGTACCGGCGAACAGGCCCAGACGCTGGCCACGACCGACCGTCAGCAAACCGTTGATGCAACGGATACCGACGTCCAGCGGTTCGCTGATCGGGTCACGGTTGAGCGGGTTGATCGTCGGGCCGTCCATCGGCACCCAGTCTTCGGCCTTCATGCCGCCCTTGCCGTCCAGCGCACGACCGGCGCCGTCGAGCACGCGACCGAGCATGCTCATGCCCATCGGCAACCGACCGGTATCGGCCAGTGGCACCACGCGGGCGCCGGGGGCGATACCGGCGACACTGCCGACCGGCATCAGAAAGACTTTGCTGCCGGAAAACCCCATGACTTCCGCTTCCACCTGCGAGGGGTGATAGCTGTCGTCATTGATCACCAGACAACGTGTGCCCATGGCAGCGCGCAGGCCTTCGGCTTCGAGGGTGAGGCCGACCATGCGCAGCAGGCGACCTTCAAGAATCGGCGCGCCGGCAATCTCGGTGGCCTCAGCGTAAGTGCTCAGGCGCTTGGCGAAACTGGTGCGTTCAAGGCGCATCGGGTTCGTCCGCGAGCGGCTCTTCAGACGTGGCCGCCGGTTTCACGTCTTCGGGGATATCCAGAGTCAGATCCGCCTCGGCCGGGTGCAAGGCTTGCTCGTGCAACTGATCGAACAATTTTGCCATGACCTGGGCCACGCGGGTTTCGATGCTGGCATCGATGCGGCTGTGCTCGGTTTCAACCCGGCAACCACCCGGCAACAGCGATTCATCTTCGACAATGCGCCAGGTTTCCTCATGACGTTCGCGCAAAGCCTTGGCTTGCTCGAAGTCCTGCGGATTGACGTACAGGCGCACGTTGTCGACGCCCAGCGGCAACAGCTTGAGCGCATCGCGCATGACGTGTTCGATCTGGCTGGAATCGATGGCCAGTTCGCGCTTGATCACTTGTTTGGTGATGTGTTGCACGAGGTCGACCAACGACTTTTCGATCTGCGTGTCTTGCTCGGCGATGGGCTCGAACAGATTCGCCATCAACTGCTCAAGGCTGGCGAGTTTGGCGGTGAGCGCCACCTCGGCTTCTTGACGCACCTTGAGCGTGGCACTGTGAAAACCTTCCTTTTCGCCGATGCCGAAGCCCTCGTTGTAAGCCTCCTGACGGATGCTTTCGAGTTCTTCCAGAGTCAGTGGCTGGACTTCTTCCAGCGGCACTTCTTCCATTTCCGGCGGTTCGGGCTCCGGTTCAGGCTCGGGTTCCGGCTTCGGCGGGTCGAAGCTGGGCATGGCCCAGGATTCGAAACCACGGACATCGCGGGCACGGATCAGATCCGTCACATCGTCGTCGTGCTTGTCCATGGGCTTAGATCATTTCCTCGCCACCTTTGCCGCCGAGTACGATTTCGCCGGCTTCGGCCATACGACGGGCAATGGTGAGGATTTCTTTCTGTGCGGTTTCGACGTCGCTGACACGCACCGGGCCTTTGGCCTCGAGGTCGTCGCGCAACAGTTCGGCAGCACGTTTGGACATGTTCTTGAAGATCTTCTCTTTGACGCCCTCGTCCGAACCCTTGAGGGCCAGCACCAGCACGTCGGAAGACACTTCGCGCAGCAACGCCTGAATGCCACGGTCGTCGACATCGGCGAGGTTGTTGAACACGAACATGAGGTCTTCGATCTGACCGGACAGGTCTTCGTCGACTTCGCGGATCGAGTCCATGAGCTGGCCTTCGATCGAGCTGTCGAGGAAGTTCATGATGTCCGCCGCGCGCTTGATGCCACCCAGGGTGGTGCGCGAGGCATTCGAGTTGCCGGAGAACTGCTTCTCGAGAATCTGGTTCAGCTCTTTCAGTGCCGCTGGCTGCACGGTGTTCAACGACGACACGCGCAGGATGATGTCCAGACGCACTTTGTGGTCGAAGTTGCCGAGTACTTCACCGGCCTGATCCGGGTCGAGGTACGCGACCACGATCGCTTGAATCTGCGGGTGCTCGTAACGGATCACGTCGGCAACCGCGCGCGGCTCCATCCATTTCAGGCTGTCGAGGCCACTGGTGTTGCCACCGAGCAGGATGCGGTCGATCAGGCCGTTGGCCTTGTCTTCACCCAGGGCCTGGGTGAGCATTTTGCGCACGTAATCGTCGGAACCAACGCCGAGACTGGTCTGGTCGCCGACGATGTCGACGAACTCGCTCATGACCTGCTCGACCTGTTCGCGATGGACGTTGCCCATCTGCGCCATGGCTACGCCGACGCGCTGAACCTCTTTCGGGCCCATGTGGCGCAACACTTGTGCAGCATCGGTCGAACCCAGGGAGAGCAGCAGAATCGCGGCTTTGTCGACCTTGGTCAGTTTGACGGCTGCGGCTCGGTTATCACTCATCTGCGTTAATCCACTCTTTCACGACCTGAGCCACACGACCCGGATCCTCGGCCACAAGGCTCTTGATTGCATTCAGTTGCGCGTCATAACCCTCGCTCGGGCTCGGCAACAGAATGCTCTGCGGACCACCGAGGCTCACGCGGTCGTTGGAAAGTTCGCCGTCCAGGCCGCCCATCCCGCCGAGTTCCACGTCGCTGCCAAGACCGGCCAGCTCCTTGCCTTTGCCGCCGCCGGTAATGTTGTTGAGCACCGGACGCAGCACACCAAACACCAGCACCAGGATGAACAACACACCCAGCACTTGTTTGACGATGTCCCAGAACCATGGCTGGGAGTAGAACGGAATATCGGCAATCACTTCACCGCGCTCGGCGGAGAACGGCATGTTGATCACGCTGACGCTGTCGCCACGGCTGGCGTCGAAACCGACGGCGTCCTGCACCAGACGGGTGAAGCGCGCCAATTCGTCGGCGCTCCACGGCGCACGGGTGGTTTCACCGTTGGCCGCGTTGATCTTGACCTGATCGTCGACCACAACCGACACCGACAGACGATTCAGGCGACCCTGCTGCTGCTTGGTGTGGCTGATCGAACGGTCGAGCTCGAAGTTCTTGGTCGATTGTTGACGCTTGTCGGCCGGGTACGGCGCGAGCATTGGCTGGCCGGTGGCCGGGTCCATGATCTGCTGACCGTTGGCGTCAACCAATGGCTGACCTGGCTGCACCATGCTGGCCGGCGCGGCTGCGCCACCGGTGGTTTGCGGCGCAGAAGCCGGTGCCGGTGGCTGGTTGCTCAGGGCACCCGGCACACCTTGCGGGCCATTGCTGGCGGTGCGTTGTTCGTTGACCGACTGCTCGCTGCGCAACGCCGGTTGATCCGGGTTGAACTGCTCGGCAGTGGATTCGACGGCACTGAAATCGACATCGGCCGAGACTTCAGCCTTGTAGCGATCGTTGCCCAGTACCGGTTGCAGAATGTTGTGCACGCGCTGAGTGAGCATGCTTTCCATGCGGCGGCTGTAATCGAATTGCTTGCCGGCCATGGTCATTTCAGAGTTTTCCGCCTGATCAGAGAGCAGGTTGCCCTTCTGGTCGACGACGGTGATCTGCGATTTGCTCAACTCGGGAACGGAAGTCGCCACCAGATTGATGATCGCAACGACCTGACCCGGCTCCAGCGAACGGCCGCTGTACAGCTCAACCAGCACCGAAGCGCTTGGCTTGCGTTCGTCACGGACAAACACCGAGCTCTTCGGAATCGCCAGGTGCACGCGGGCACCCTTGACGTTGTTCAGGCTGGAAATGGTCCGCGCCAGTTCACCTTCGAGGCCGCGACGATAACGGGTCGCTTCCATGAACTGGCTGGTGCCCAGACCCTGTTCCTTGTCGAGGATTTCAAAACCGATGTTGCCATCGCTGGGAGTGACACCAGCGGCTGCGAGCTTGAGGCGCGCACGGGACAGATCATCGGCCTTGACCAGCAAGGCGCCGGAGTTCGGTTCGACGGTGTAAGGGATGTCGGCGGAGGCCAGGGTATCCATGACCTGCTTGGCGTCCATGCCGGCAAGGCTGCCGTACAACGGACGGTAATCCGGCTGCTGCGACCACAGCACCACGGCAAAGCCAATCGCCACGCTCGCAGCCAGGCCGACCAACAGGCCTACCTGACGCAGCATGGTCATCTCGGAGAGGTTTTCCAGGAAGGACAAGCCGAACAACGGCGGTTTGCCGTCTATCGGGGAGGCCTTGGCCGGAACATTATCGGCGACTGCTTCTGCCATGACTCAATCTCGTCCTTATACCGGCATCTGCATGATGTCTTGATAAGCCTGAACCAGTTTGTTGCGCACCTGGGTCAGAGCCTGGAACGACACGCTGGCTTTCTGCGAAGCGATCATCACGTCGGTCAGATCGACACCGCTTTTGCCCACTTCAAAGGCGTTGGCCAACTGAGTCGACGCGGTCTGGGTATCGCTGACTTTGTTGATCGCCTGACCGAGCATGTCGGAAAAGCTGCTGCCTCCCAGCTCAGGGACAGCGGTCGTCGATTTCGGCGCAGACATGGCATCCACTTTCATGGCCTGCATGTCCATCATCAACCGATTAAATTCAATACCTTGGCTCATGGTCTACTCTCTTGGGCGGCCCGCAATTTTTTGACACTCACTCGGCGGGTACACAGGTATTAGCAACAAGGGTGCCAGCTCACGGGCACCCCTTCAGAAAAGCGTTTGCAATGCATGACGCCACGGATCAAGTGGCGAACAGATAGCCTTCGACGTCCATCCCCGCATCGCGCATTTGCGCGAGTTTGTAGCGCAGGGTTCGCGGGCTGATGCCGAGTTTTTCCGCCGCTTCTTTGCGTCGGCCACGCTCGGTGCGCAGGGTGTCGATGATCATCTGAAACTCCCGGCGGCGCAGGTCATCGCCCAATGCCCCGGCGGAATCCACGTCGATTTCCACTTCACGAACCACGGTTTGCGCGGGCGCTGCGACCGGCAACGCGGCGAACGTCACGGCACCGGCGAGACAGAAATCCTGCGGCTGGATCAAACCGCCCTGCTGCAGAATCAGTGCGCGCTGAATCGCGTTATCCAGCTCACGAACGTTGCCTGGCCACGGGTAAGCGGTCAGGCACGCTTGCGCCTCAGGCGAAAGTTTCGCCGCGGCATGCTTCATTTTATTGACGTGTTTGGCCAACAAGCGCTCAGCCAGCGGCAAGATATCGGCAGTGCGCTCGCGAAGTGGACGCCAGGCCAGGGGGAAAACCGACAGACGGTAGAACAGATCCTCACGAAAACGTCCCGCCGCCACTTCGCCCGCCAAGTCGCGGTTGGTTGTCGCAACCACACGGATATCGAGGGTGATCGGCTTGCGCGCGCCGACGCGCTCCACCTCACGCTCTTGCAACACACGCAAAAGCTTGGCCTGCAGACCGAGGGGCATTTCGGAAATTTCGTCGAGCAGAAGCGTGCCGCCGTCGGCCTGTTCGAACTTGCCTGCCTGCGCGGCGATGGCGCCGGTGAATGAACCCTTCTCGTGACCGAACAACGTTGCTTCAAGCATGTTGTCCGGGATCGCGGCGCAGTTGATGGCAATGAACGGTTGATTGGCGCGATGGGATTGCTGGTGAATGTAGCGCGCCAGCACTTCCTTACCGGTACCCGACTCACCAGAGATCAACACGGTGGAATCGCTGCGTGCGACTCGCGCCGCCAATTCGAGAAGCTGTGCACTGGCCGGCTCGACGGCAATCGGACCTTCGCTTTCGCTTGCGCCCATATTGCCCAACGCATGGCGCGCCACCAGATCCAGCAGCGCTTTGGGCTCAAACGGTTTGACCAGATAATCCGCCGCGCCTTGGCGCATGGCATCGACCGCGCGTTCGACGGCGCCATGGGCGGTCATCAACAACACCGGCAATTGCGGCTGGCGGGCCCGCAACAATGCGAGCAGTTGATGACCATCCATGCCGGGCATGTTGACGTCGCTGACCACCAGACTGAACGCCTCTCGCGCCACCGCCGTCAGCGCGTCTTCAGCGCAACCGACCGCATGGTAATCATGGCCGGCCAGCAACAGCGTATCGGCCAGCGCCTCGCGCAAAGAACGATCATCCTCGACCAGCAAAACCTTGATGCCCATGACCTTTACTCAGCTCCCTGTACAACGGAAAACAGCGGCAGGATGACCTGCGCACACGTGCCACGCCCGACCCGCGAACGTAGCTGCAATTCTCCCTGATGCGCCCGGGCCACCGCCTTGACCACGGTCAGGCCCAGGCCAGTACCGGTCACTTTGGTGGTGAAAAATGGTTCGCCGAGCCGTGCCAGAACAGCGGGCTCGATGCCGCTGCCACTGTCGCTGACGCTGATGCGCAAGGCGTTGTCGCGGGTATAGCAGTGGACTTTCAGCCGTACATCGCCGGCGCTGGCCTGAATCGCGTTTTCGATCAGGTTCAACAACGCGCCGACCAGAGTGTCGCGGTTGCACAGCAACTCTCCGACATGACTGTCGCACTGCCAGCGGATTGGCAGATCCTGCACATGGGTCAGCGCCGCAGCTTGCAGGGCCTGCATCAAGGCGCCGGGAGTCAGGCGATCGGTCAGCGGCAATTCACCGCGAGCGAATACCAGCATGTCGCGCACCTGGTGTTCGAGCTCATGCAGGCGCTCTTTCAGGCGCCCGGCGAAACGCTGCTGCGTGGCCACCGGCAACTCCTGCTCAGTCAAATGACTGGCGTACAGCAGAGCAGCGGACAGCGGTGTGCGGATCTGATGAGCGAGCGAGGCAACCATGCGCCCCAGCGATGACAGACGCTCATGTCGCGCCAGCTGATCTTGCAGATGACGGGTTTCTGTCAGGTCGTTGAGCAGCACCAACTGACCCGGTTCGGCGTCCAGCGAGCGGGTCGCAATCGACAGGCGCCGACCGTTTTTCAGGGAGATTTCATGACCATCGTCTTCACGCGGGGCGAAGCAGCGCGCAATCACCTGGCGCCACAGTTCGCCTTCCAGTGGCAGGCCAAGCAGATCAATGGCAGCCGGATTGGCTTCGCGCACCATGCCGTGGCCGTCAATCACGATGACGCCACCGGGCAATAGATCGAGGAGGTTTTGCAGACGGTTGGCCAGGCGTTCTTTTTCCGCCAGTTCCTGCATGCGCTGGGCACTGACCACCGCCAGCTCACCTTTGAGCTCGGTCACCCGCGCCTCGAGCATGCTGTAGGAATCAGTCAACTGGCTGGACATCTGATTGAACAGCTCGAAGGCCTGCTCAAGACCCTGTCGGCTTGCCTGTTCTACGGAGGACGGTTGCCCCTCGGGACTGGAGGCAGAAGACATCTGGGCGGCTTGGGGCATTGTGCTTCTCGCTTGGCTGACCGTCAGTTAAACGGAACGTTGCGAGGGCTGTAGCAATACCCGTGCCTAAAAAAAACCGCTTATAAATGAAGCAGTTGAAAAACAGGCGTCAATCCTCCGCCTGTTCATCTCCATCGCGCCGGCTCATGCCGTACTTGCGCATCTTCTCGACCAGCGTGGTACGGCGAATACGCAGGCGCTCTGCGGCACGCGCCACAATGCCATTGGCATCGTCCAGCGCCTGCTGAATCAGGCCCTGCTCCAGACCACCGAGGTAGTCCTTCAGATCCAGGCCTTCCGGCGGCAGCATGGCATTGGCGGTGAAGTCCGGCGTATGGCCGTTGATGGCCACGCGCTCTTCCAGATCGCTACGCAGGCTGTCGACCATTTGCTCGTCTTCGTCGTCGACGTAGCGGAATTTTTTCGGCAATTCGACCACACCGATCACCCCGTACGGGTGCATGATCGCCATGCGCTCGACCAGGTTGGCCAGTTCGCGGACGTTGCCCGGCCAGCCATGACGGCACAGCGACATGATCGCCGCCGAGTTGAAGCGGATCGAACCACGCTTCTCGTGCTCCATGCGCGAGATCAGTTCGTTCATCAGCAACGGAATGTCTTCGACACGCTCACGCAGCGGGGCCATCTCGATCGGGAACACGTTCAGGCGATAGTAGAGGTCTTCGCGGAAGCCTCCGTTCTCGATCATTCTAGCGCGTTTCTTGTGCGTTGCGGCGCAGATGCGCACGACGACGGTCTGGGTCTTGTTGCTGCCCACGCGCTCGAAGGTGCGTTCCTGCAGCACGCGCAGCAGCTTGACCTGCATCGGCAGCGGCATGTCGCCGATTTCGTCGAGGAACAGCGTCCCGCCGTTGGCCAGCTCGAATCGACCGGCACGGCTGGTGATCGCGCCAGTGAAGGCGCCCTTCTCGTGGCCGAACAACTCGCTTTCGAGCAGCTCTGCCGGGATCGCCCCACAGTTGACCGGCACAAATGGCGCGTCGCGGCGCTTGGAGTGGTAATGCAGGTTGCGCGCAACCACTTCCTTGCCCGTGCCTGACTCGCCGAGGATCAGCACGCTGGCGTCGGTGTCGGCGACCTGCTGCATCATCTGACGCACGTGCTGGATCGCCCGGCTGGTGCCGACGAGACTGCGGAACAGATTGGGTTCGCGATGACGACCGCGCTCGCGGGCCTGGTCATACATTTCGCGATAGACCTGGGCGCGGTGCAGCGAATCGAGCAATTTGCTGTAGCTGGGCGGCATTTCGAGGGTCGAAAGCACTCGGCGACGCTGGTCATCAGGCAAGTCAACGGAAGAATTATCGCCCATCAACAAAACCGGAAGGAACTCATCCCAGGTTGAGAGTGTCTTTAGCAAGCCCAAAAGCGCGCCAGGAGCATTAACCGTCCCGATCAGTACGCAAATGACCTCACGACTAGACGACAAAGAGCCGACTGCCTGCTGCCAGTCATGGCTGCCGCAGGGTAAATTTTCTTCACCGAGAAAATTTAGAATCACCGCCAGGTCGCGGCGGCGGACGCTATCGTCATCGATTAGCAGAATTTTGGTTTCACGCCACATGCAATAGCAACTTCCCTAGTCAACTCAATGCCCGAAAAATGGGGCAAGCGACACGCTTGCAGGACACCATGTGCCTGTAGACGCCTGAAATCTGAAAACAGCCACTAGTTAAGTCAAAAAACCGTGCACAGTCAAATTTATGGCGCACATGTCTGGATTAACTGGAGGTTAATTAACCAAACAGATGGTAAACCTTTGCCGCCTTCTGCGCTTGGGTGATCTGCGACATCTCGTTGGCTATCGCCTGCCGCTCACCCATGGCCACCTCAAGAAGCTCCTTGTAGACATGGAGCAACTCCTCAAGATTATCGCGCAACGCGACTTCATCCAGTGCAGCTTCAGCCATGACGTCTTCCATGCAGGAACGGCAAGCCAGATCCAGCTCACCAATAGCTTCCCAATTGCGCTCGGCCAAGGCAGTGACCAACGCTTCACGGGTATCGGCAATTCGCTGCAATACAAGACTCATGGTGCTCTCCTTAAAACTGGGGGCCCGGCGGAGCAATGCCGTCCCAGCCTTCCTTCACAGTGCGCAGCAGGCCGGCAATCTCGTCGAGAATCTTCGGGTCGCTCTTGACGTTGGCTTCGGCCAGTCGCTTCATCATGTAAATGTAGAGCTGATTGAGCTCACCTACCGAATCGGCGCTGTTTTCCAGATCCAGGCCTTCACACAAGCCACCAATGATGCCAACGGCCTTGCTGATGGCCGTGCACTTGGCAGGAACATCCTTGCGCTCAATGGCGCCCTTGGCCTGAGCAATGCGCTCCAGACCGCCTTCCATCAACATTTGCACCAGACGGTGCGGGCTCGCTTCGGACGTCTGTGCGTGTGCGCCGACTTTCTGGTATTGCCGAAGGGCTAACATCGGATTCATGTTCTACCTCATTGCCACAATGACTCGTATATCCAGTGTATCGCCAACGAATCAGAGAACTTTAGATCAAAAGACAAAAACCCGGCGCACGCCGATAAAGCGTAGCCGGGTTTTTGTCGTGCACGTCTGTTACTTCGCGGACTGCTGAGCGTTCAGCGAGGTGAAGAACGAGGTAATGCTGCTCGCCGTCGCCTTCATCTGCCCTACCAGCAAGTCCATGGCGTTGTACTTGGCAGTCAACGTCTTGGTCAGGTTGGCGACACGCAAGTCCAGCGCCAATTGCTGCTCGGTCAGGCTTTTGGTGTTCTTGGTAAGAATAGCCATGCGCTGATCAAGCAAACCACTGCCGGTAATATCACCTGTAGCTGGCTTGAGATACGGGTCCACTGCTTTGCTCATGCGCGCCAACAGACCATTGGTGTCGTCGGTGCCGGTGAACAACTGCTGAACCTGGCCAGTCATGCCTGGCTGGGCCATGGTTTTGGTGAAAGCGCTGGTATCAAACGTCAGGTTACCGGTGTTGCGATCGGTCATTACACCCAACTGCGACAGCACCGCCAACGGACCGCCAGCCCCCGTGTTGGTCAACTCGGCACGCACGTCAGCAATCAGCGTGCGCGGCATCGCGTCGCCGGTGAATGCCGCTTGCACGGTCAACTTGCCATCGGCATCCGGCGTCGCCTTGGACAGCGTATCGATGGTGGTCTTCAAGGTGTTGTAAGCATCGACGAACGATTGAATCGATGTCTGCAGACCTTTGGTGTTGGCATCCACGGTGACAGCCGTAGGCTTGCTCGGCGGCGTGCCCTCACTGACCGTCGTCAAATTCAGGGTCAAGCCACTGATTGCGCCGCTCACCGTGTTGCTTTTGCTGGTGACCTCAAGGCCGTCGATGGTCAGCTTGGCGTTTTTCGCAACGCCGTTGACGGCGCCTGAAGCGCCTGCAGCCGGACTCGCGCCCATCTCCTGGGTACCATCGATTTCCAGACCGGCAATACCGCTGACTTTGAGGTCAGAGCCTTCGCCGGTCTTGCTCGAACTGATTACCAGGCGCGAAGCACCGGTACTGTCGGTCACGATGTTGGCAGAAATGCCGTTGGCGCCCTGAGCCTTGTTGATGGCGTCGCGAGTGGTCTGCAACGTGGCATTGGCCGGGATATCGACATTGTAATCAGTGCCATTCTGACTGATTTTCAGGGTACCACTCGGAATGGCACTGGCGGCACCGCCGGCGAAAGAGGCGCTGGCGATTTTCGAACCCGTGGCCAACTGACTGACAACAACGTTGTAATTGCCCGAAACCGCAGTACTGTCGGAAGTCGCGGTCAGGTTGGTGTTGCTGGAAGTCGCGGTGAAGCCGGCAAATGCAGGATTGGTCTTGCTGCCCAGATTGGTCATTGCCGTCTGGAACGCGGTCAATGCGCTCTTCAGCGAACCGATACCGGAAATCTTCAGCGTGTTGGCTTTGGTCGCGGTATCGATCTGCGTCTGCTTTGGCGCCTTGTCGGCGTTGACCAGCGCAGTGACGATCGCACCGATGTCCAGGCCGGAACCCAGTCCGGAACCCGGTAGAATTGGACTTGCCATGTGCATCTCCCTTCAGATTGTTGCCATTCTTTTGACCGTTACACGCGCCCTGAGAATGGACAAACATTATTCATGCCAGCTATCAGACTTTGGCGTCGAACAACACGTGACTCGCATTGGCCAGACTGTCTGCCAGCTTGAGGGCTTCTGCGGAGGGAATCTGTCGAACGACCTCACCCGTCTCGCTTGCGATCACCTTGACGATGACCTTCCCGGAATGCTCGTCGATCGAGAACTCCAGATTGCGCTTGATCGATTGTACGAACTTCTCGATCTCCTGCACCGCCAGTTTCAACTTGGCGTCGTCCGTAACCTGACTCTTGGCAGCGACCGGCGCTTCAGTCTTGGCAACTTTCGGCGTTTCTGACGGTTTGTCAGCAACCGGCGTGACTGGCTTGGGAGCCGGATAAGACTGGTTAAGCTTGACGCTCATGTCCATGCTCATCACCTCCTAACGTAAAAGGGCGAGAGAGCACGACAAGCGCACTCCCCCGCCCAAACTCGATCCGAAATTACTGAAGCAGCTTCAGTACAGCGGAAGGCAGTTGGTTGGCTTGAGCCAGAACGGAGGTCGAAGCCTGCTGCAGAGTTTGCTGCTTGGTCAGGTTAGCAGTTTCCGCGGCGAAGTCGGTGTCTTGTACACGACCCTGTGCAGCGGTGGTGTTCTCAACGATGTTCTGCAGGTTGGAGATGGTGCTGGTCAGACGGTTTTGCGAAGCACCCAGGCTGGCACGGGTATCACCGATCGCAGCGATAGCAGCGTCGATTGCAGTGATAGCGTTGTCGATGTTGCTACCAGCGGTAGCAGCGTCAGTACCGGTCAGAGCCAGAACGCCTTTGTCCACGGACAGGTTGACGGCGTCGAACTTGGAGCTCAGTACCAGGTCGATGTGGTTAGCAGTACCGGTGTTTGCGCCAACTTGCAGAGTCACAGTACCAGCCGAACCGTCCAGCAGGTTTTTGCCGTTCAGGTTGGTGGAAGCTGCGATACGGGTGATTTCGTCCGACATGTCGGCGAATTCTTTGTTGGTCGCTTTCTGGTCAGCAGTGCCGTTGGTGCCGGTACGTGCTTTAACAGCCAGTTCACGCATACGCTGCAGGATGTCGGTAGTAGCTTGCAGAGCGCCTTCAGCGGTCTGAGCAACGGAGATACCGTCGTTGGCGTTCTGGATAGCCTGGTTGCCACCGCGGATTTGCGATTGCATACGGGTGGAGATCTGCAGGCCAGCGGCGTCGTCTTTAGCGCTGTTGATTTTCAGGCCGGAAGACAGGCGCTGCATCGAAGTCGACAGAGCGTCGGAAGCGCGGTTCAGGTTTTTCTGAACGTTCAACGATGTGGTGTTGGTGTTTACTGTTAAAGCCATGACGAATTCCTCGGTGGTTGGGTACTGCGGCTTCCGGCCCTGGCAACCGCCGGGTATGGCCTAGAGAACCTTCGTAATAGTTATCGTCGGGATTGCAGGTTGCTTGAGGGCTTTTTGAAAAAAATTTGCCATCACCCTGCCACCCCCGCGAAAACAATGACTTAGCCACCCATCGCCCGCGAAAAAATGACGCCATAAAACCGACTGCCGCGCAAACCTGCGGGCCAGCGCTGTCGGCCTGCTCAGGCCGGAACGCTTTGCAGCAATTCGACCAGTTCATACTCCATATAGTCAGCCAGTCCCAACCAGTCCTGGCGCTCCTGGCAATCGAGCATTTGCGTGAGCACCTGGGTCCACATCTGCTGGGCATCCGCTGGCGCGGACAGCAGCCACTGCTGCGCTCCCTCGAAGACATCGACCATGCTCAACGCAGCCTCGACATCCCGCCCCAGCCGAAACAGAACTGCGCACTGACGGCATTCACCGATACACGCTTGCATCGCCGTCATTGCACGAACTCCTGATTGAACTGCGCTCCGGCGATCAGCGCGCCCGCCCGGCTGCTATTGAAGAACTGAACGTGCGGATGCGCAGCGATGTAACGTTCCAGCACACACAGATATCCGCGAAAGTTGAGTTGGGTACTGACACGCTGGCCATGCCCGTCGCGCACCCAATGCCGCGCCTGACTCACACCCGGACCCAGCTCGCCATCATTCCAGCCGGCGTGGGTCTTGTTCATCGGGAAGGCGAAGTCCGCGCCGAACAAGGTAATGCGCGTGCCGCCCAGTTTTACCGCCAGATCCACCGCCGGATGAATCACGCTGCCACCCACATGCAGTTCCCCGCGCGGATACTGCTCACGCAATTGCGCATACACCGGACTGGCCGAGTAGCCGCCGTAGCGCTTGCCCTTCCAGGCGCGCAACACCTCGGGGTCACTCATTGGCAAATACACCAGCGGGATATCGTCGGACGCTTCGAACGGCAAATGTCGAAAGCTGATGCGCTGATCAATGGTCACCACCAGATCCGGCACGATGCCGTGTTCACGCAATGGCCGATAAGCGGTGTCGACGCAGATGAACAGCGGAGGCTGTGCCTGAGCCTGGATGGCCGCCAGTGCCTGAAAATGCCCTTCAAGCGTCGGGCCGGTGCCGATCACATAGATCTCGCGCTCGGTGCACATGCCAAACAATTGCGCGACATCGTCATCGCCGAGCAGCACCGGTAAGCAGTCCTGCAAGCGCTGCTGTATGAACGGAGACTGCGCATCGAATTCGCGATTGTTGAAACTCAGATGGACTTCATTGACCAGCCGATCGCGGATCTTCGCGCTGAAGTCATCGGCCAGCAGCATTTCGGCAGGCAGCGCAAAAAACGGCGAGCAAATGTCCGACAGATCGCCGGCGTAGAACAGTTCGGTACGCGGATCTTCCAGCCACTGGCGCTGATCAAGCAGTTGCAGCACCAGCGCGAACAACGCGCCGTTGAGGATGTGCACGTACAACCGTTGCAGCCCTTCGCGCTCCAGCAGCACAACGGGCAAATCCCCAAGAGCGGTGCCATAGACGTGCAACTGCGGCTTGTCGGGCAGGCTGGCGGCCTGAGTCTGCGCTTCATGAAGGCGATCGTGACGACTGGTGAGCTGAATGCCGTTGATGCTCAGCGTCGAGCCAAGTCCCTCGACCAATTGCGCCGCAACGGCCGCACTGTCTTCTGCCTGCAGTCGCTCGAACAGCGCCGGCCAGCGCCGCTGCAACACCTCGGCATTGGCTTGAAAAAACTCGCTCATGACGCCTCGCGCTCCCCGTTCAGGCAAAAAAATAGCGCTCAAGGTTAACCTTGAACGCTATTTTTGTATCCGCCGTTTTTGCTTCGGTTCAAGGACGATAGATGATCGCCGAGCCCCACGACAGGCCAACGCCAAAACCGCTCAGCGCAATACGCTGCCAATCGGAATCGATGACGTGCTTTTCCAGCAGCAACGGAATGCTCGACGACACGGTGTTGCCGGTCTCGACCATGTCTTTGATGAACTTCTCCGGCTCGCCTTCGAAACGCCGCGCCACGGCATCGACAATCGCCGCACTGCCCTGGTGAATGCAGAAGGCATCGATGTCATCGGCTTTCAGACCGGAATCATCGAGCAGTTCGTGCAAGTGTGCCGGGACTTTGAGCAGGGCAAAGTTGAACACCTGACGACCGTTCATGAAGAACACGCCATCAGTGACTTTCAAGTGCGGTGCGCCGGAGCCGTCGGTGCCGAACTTGGCCTTGCCCAGCGCCCAGGTCGGATCTTCGCCCATCCAGGTGGCCGTGGCGGCATCGCCAAACAGCATGGTGGTGTTGCGGTCTTCCGGGTCAACGATTTTCGAATACGGGTCAGCGGTGATCAGCAGGCCATTCTTCAGGCCGGCGGCTTCCATGAAACCCTTGATCGCGTAGATGCCGTAGACGTAACCGGAGCAACCCAGGGAAATATCGAACGCCGCGACGTTGGTCGGCAGACCGAGTTTGTCCTGCACGATGGCGGCGGTGTGTGGCAGGCCTTCTTCGTCACCGTTCTGGGTGACGACGATCAACGCGTCAATCGATTCACGCTTCAGATCCGGGTTGCTGGCAAACAGCGCATTGGCCGCTTCCACGCACAGATCGGAAGTTTCCTGCTCAGCGTCTTTGCGTGGCAGAAACGCCGAACCAATCTTGCCAATGATGAACTCTTCATCCTTTTCGAATTTTGCACCTTGTGCGTAATTGTCCACGCCGGCTACAGGAACGTAGCTCGCAATGCTTTTTATGCCAATCATTACGGCTTCCCAATAAAAAAACAGCCCAAGACCACCGCTCGCAAGGATTTCGAGGGGCGCCGACAAACAGAAAACGGCCGCCACAACGGGCAGCCACGGAGAGCGAAAAGGGCTATCACTGGAATCGAAAACGAGCCAGGCGCCATCTCCCCGATCAATACAATACAGTGAAGATGCGCGTTATGACTCGCAGGTCACGCTATTTTGCCGATTCGGTGCAGATCGGCTTATTCGACCAGCGACCAGTCCAGCGGCGTGCCGCGCTTGATCGGCGCACGTGCGCGGCGGCCGAGGACGGCGTCGGTGTGTTTGGGCGGCAGACCGAGACCGGGGCGAATCGCCCGCAGATTGTCCCCGGTAAAGGTGTCACCGGCGGCCATGTCGGCGGTAATGTAAAGCGAGCGGCGATACACCACCGATTTCAGTTCGGCTTCGGTGGCGCCGTAACGCACTTGACCCAAGGCCTGCCAGGCACGTTCGGTTTCCACCACCAGACTGGCCATTTCTGCCGGTTCCAGCGAGAAACTCGCATCGACGCCACCCGCCGAACGGTCGAGGGTGAAGTGTTTTTCCACTACCGTCGCACCAAGCGCCACCGCCGCCACCGACACGCCCACGCCCATCGAGTGGTCGGACAGCCCCACCTCGCAACCGAACAACTCACGCAGATGGGGAATCGTGCGCACGTTGCTGTTGAGCGGAGTTGCCGGGTAAGTGCTGGTGCATTTGAGCAGCACCAGATCCTTGCAGCCGGCTTCACGCGCGGCGCGCACGGTTTCATCCAGCTCGGCGATACTGGCCATGCCCGTAGAGATGATCAGCGGCTTGCCGGTAGCGGCCACGCGGCGAATCAGCGGCAGATCGGTGTTTTCGAAACTGGCGATCTTGTAGGCCGGCACGTCGAGGCTTTCGAGAAAGTCCACCGCCGTCTCATCGAACGGCGTCGAGAATGCCAGCATGCCCAATTCCCTGGCGCGGGCAAAAATCGGTGCGTGCCATTCCCACGGCGTATGGGCCTTTTCGTACAGGGCATACAAAGAAGTGCCTGCCCACAGACTGCCTGGATCCTTGATGAAGAACTCACCTTCGGCCAGATCCAGGGTCATCGTCTCGGCGGTATAGGTTTGCAGCTTCAAGGCATGCGCACCGGCCTTGGCCGCCGCTTCGACAATTTGCAGGGCCACGTCCAGCGACTGGTTATGGTTGCCGCTCATCTCGGCAATGATGAAGGGCGGCGCATCGGCGCCGATCGAGCGGTCGCCGATCTTGAAACTAGTCATGCGGGTGATCCTTCAAAACACGGGTGAACGCACAGGCACTCTGGGTAAACCCGGCGTCACGAAACACATTCAGTGAGGGCAGATTGTCCGGCATGACACGGGCGCTGATGACCGTCAGTTGCGGCCAGTGTGCGGCGACAAACGTTTGGCCACGGGTCAACAGCGCCCTGCCCCAGCCGAGGCCGAAACGTCCTTGCAACAGGTAGAACGATACTTCGGCTTCAAAACCACGCAAGTCATAACGCAACACCCCGACGGCGCCGTCGTCCGCCTCGGCGATCAACAGCAACCGCTGCGGATTACGCAAAGCTGCCGTCAGCCAGTTGAGGTGTTGCGCCCAATCGATCGCGCCAGTCTCCGGCGACCAGCGCTGCACGGCTTGGGCATTACGTCCCTCGAACAGCAACTGCGCATCGTCCAGCGTCGCCGGGCGCAGCTTGAGCACCGCGCCCGCCAGCGCTGCCGCGACGCGCTCGGCGCCGCGACCATCGACCAGTTGCCGCGAACGCTCGGCCAGGCTCTGGCGCAGAAAATGGTTGCCCACAACAAAGCCGACAGCGTCACGCAACTGCTCGACACTGACCTGCTCGCGGGCGCCCATGAACACATGCGCCCCCGCCGCCGCCATCACTTCACCGTTGTTCTGCTGGTTGTTCGACACCGCAATGCAGATCGTTGGCAAACCCAGCGCCGCGCGCTCCCAACTGGTGCCGCCGCCGGCGCCGATAAACAGGTCCGCCTCAGTCATGCGTTGATGGAAATCACTGACAAAACTGTGCAGGCGCCAGTTCGGCCGCGTCTCGGCCAAGGCCTGCATCTGCGCCCACGCCGGGTTCTCGGCGCCAGCAACGAAATCCACCTGCAATTCGCTGAATTCAGCGAGGGCGAGCATCGCGTGATGAGTCTGCATCGCCGCATCGAAGCCGCCGAAATTCACCAGTACCCGGCGAGCTGTGGGTTTGATCTCGATGGCCGGGCAATTGAACTCTTCGCGCAGCATGGCGTAGCGCGGGCCGAGCAACGTGCGGCAACCTTCAGGCAGCAGAGGTGAGTAGTTTTCGCTGAGTCCGGACAAGTTCTGATTGAGCAAAAGATCAACGCTGTAGCGTCGGGTCGCCAGATCATCCACCGCCGCGATGCGATGCGCCCAGCGGCGTGCAGCGGTTTGCCAGTGATGATCGAGGCCGTAATGATCGACGATGATCCAGTCGAACTCGGCATGGCCGCCCAGCAGCAGACCCAGTGCGTCGATATCGGCCTGCCACGGCAGCATCGATTCGATGGCTTGCTGCGGGTCTTCAGCGGGGTAGAGATCGGGCAGCGCAAAGGTCTCAAACCCTTCGCCGCTCAGCATATCGAGCCGATGCCCCGGCAATTGCCGACAGGCAAACGCGACGTGGCTGCCCTGCCCGCGCAACACGCGCGCCAGCGTCAGGCAGCGGGCGATATGACCACTGCCGATGGTCGGCGAGGCGTCCGCGCGAATCAGCACTCTCATTGCAGCTCTCCGCCAGCCTTGAGCGCGGCGTACAAGTATTCGGCGCGCTTCCAGTCCTCAGGCGTGTCGATGTCCTGCACCAGGTGCCGGGGCAGAACCACCGGCAGACTGGCCGGCGAATAGACCGCCTCACCACGCAACCAGGCCTCACTGCGGCCCCAGTAAAACTGACCGGCATCCTGAAACGCTTCGGGCAGATCCTGCGAGCGGGTATGGCGAAATTCCGGGTACAACGCCTTCAAGGCGCCCTGCCCGTCCAGCGTCAGCGCACGCTGCACCGGAAACCCGAAGCTGCACACGGAAAACGCAAAAGACTTGTCGGGATGCTGCTCCAGCAACTCGATTCCCTGGCGCAGATAATGCGCCTGCAACAGCGGCGCCGTGGCGTACACACAGCAGGCATAATCGAACGCCGGCAACTGCTGCAAGGCATGCACGATCACTGCCGCCGTGCCGGTGAAATCATCGGCCAGTTCCGCCGGGCGCAGGAATGGCACCTGCGCACCCTGCGTGCGTGCCACATCGGCAATCTCGGCATCGTCGGTGCTGACCACGACCTGATCGAACAAGCCTGATTCCAGCGCGGTGCGGATCGAACGGACAATCATCGGCACGCCATCGAACGGCAAGAGATTCTTGCGCGGGATGCGTTTGCTGCCGCCACGGGCCGGGATGATTGCAACCTTGCTCAAGGACGTTTTTCCAGCAGGAACCAGGTGACATCGTCCGCCGGGAATTGCGGGTCACGGTGATAGACAAAGCCGTAATCGAGCAATTGCAGATCAGCATAGCGATCAAGCATCTCGCCAGCGAAATCGCGCTTGAACAGCTTGCCACTGTTACCGCGATAGGAGACTTCCACCGGGGCCGGATTGTAATACTCGGCAATCAGGATGTAGCGCTGGCTCAACTCGTACAACTGCGCATAAGCGGTCGGCAACAGCTCCGGGGCCAAGTGAATCAGCACGCCTTTGCTCAGGGTCAGGTCGTAGCAGCGCTCGCGCGGAAAATCGAACAGCGAGCCATGCCAGATATGGGCAATGTCCAACGCCTGGGCCTGAGCACAGGCGCTGTCATTGATCTCGACGCCGAACAGCTCACAGCGCGGCAGCAACTGATGCAGCGCCTGCAAATTGTTGCCGGCGTTGGTGCCCAGTTCGACCAGGCTGGCGATGCGCCCGGCGCGGCTCAGCGCTTTGGCAAACAATGCCAGATTCGCCGCCACCAGCGGTTGGCCGACATTGCGCTCGACGTACTGGTTACCGAAGTCGCCCTGCCAGAATTTTTCCTGCTCACTCAAATGACGCATTGCCATTACTCGTCCATTGCCTCAGCGGCCATTATTCGGTCAGCCGACGCAATTGCTCGACCACGTAATCCTGCTGTTCATCGCTCAACAACGGAAACAGCGGCAGGCTGATCGCCTCGGCGTAGTAACGCTCGGCCTCGGGGAAGTCGCCCTCGGCAAAACCCAGCGCTTGATAGTAAGGCTGCAAGTGCACCGGGATGTAATGCAGATTCACGCCAACACCGGCGGCGCGCAAGCCTTCGAACACCTGACGATGGCTGAGGCTGATGCGCTCGGTCTGCAAACGAATCACATACAGATGCCAGGCAGATTCAGCCTCTGGCTGAAGGCTCGGTAGCGTCACCGGCAAGTACGCCAACAAGCGATCATAACGCGCCGCCAGTTCACGACGACGGGCGATAAAGTCGTCGAGTTTGCCCAGTTGCGACAAACCCAGCGCAGCTTGCAGATCGGTGATGCGGTAATTGAAACCCAACTCGATCTGCTGGTAGTACCACGGACCGTGGCTGGGTTCGCTCATCTGCAGCGGATCACGAGTCATGCCATGGCTGCGCAGACGTTGCAGACGCTCGACCAGTTCCGGGCGGTTGGTCAGCACCATGCCGCCTTCGGCGCTGGTGATGATCTTCACCGGATGAAAACTGAACACCGTCATGGCTGCGAATTGGCCACAGCCGACCGGACGCCCGGCATAGCTTGCGCCCACGGCGTGCGAGGCATCCTCGATCACCGTGAAGTTGTAGCGCTCGGCAAGCATGGCAATCTTGCGCATGTCGCAGCTCTGTCCGGAGAACGCTACCGCCACCAGAACTTTCGGCAACGTGCCGTCACGCTCGGCCTGATCGAGCTTCGCTTCGAGGGCGAACGCATCGAGGTTCCAGGTCAGCGCATCAATGTCGACGAAATCTACCTCGGCACCGCAATAGCGTCCGCAATTGGCGGAAGCGAGAAAGGTGTTCGGCGTGGTCCACAAACGATCACCCGGCCCCAGCCCTGCGGCCAGGCAAGCAATGTGCAGCGCTGCCGTGGCATTGCACACCGCCACAGCGAAATCGGCTTGGCAACGCTCGGCCATCGCCTGCTCGAAACGCTCGATGCCCGGCCCTTGGGTCAGCCAGTCCGATTGCAGCACCTCGACCACGGCGTCGATGTCCGCCTGATCGAGACTCTGCCGACCATAGGGAATCATGCCGAAAGCTTCGCGTGCAGATCGGCGATCTGCCCGACCGAGAGGAAATGCGGATTGGTGTCGGAGCGATACTCGAAATCTTCGCTCACGGCACGCCCCTGCTCGCCGAGCTTGTCGACGGCAAAATCGACATCGACGCTGGTGAAGCGGATCGACGGCTGAATGGTGTAGTGATCCTCGAACTCAAGGGTCATCCGCGCATCGTCCAGCGGCACCATCAACTCATGGAGTTTTTCACCCGGACGAATACCGACATTCTTGTGCGGCAGATGCTCCGCCATGCCACGCGCCAGATCGACGATGCGGATCGACGGAATCTTCGGCACGAACACTTCGCCACCGTGCATGCGCGCGAAGCTGTCGAGGACGAACTGCACGCCATGATCGAGGGTGATCCAGAATCGGGTCATGCGCTCGTCGGTGATCGGCAACTGCTCCGCGCCATCGGCGATCAGCTTGCTGAAAAACGGCACCACGGAACCGCGCGAGCCGGCCACATTACCGTAGCGCACCACGGCAAAACGGGTTTCCTGCTCGCCGGCAATGTTGTTGGCCGCGACGAACAACTTGTCCGAAAGCAACTTGGTCGCGCCGTACAGGTTGATCGGGCTGGCCGCCTTGTCGGTGGACAGCGCGACGACCTTCTTCACGCCGTTGTCGATGGCGGCAGCGATGATGTTCTCCGCGCCGTTGACGTTGGTGCGAATGCATTCGGTCGGGTTGTATTCCGCCGCCGGCACTTGCTTCAACGCGGCGGCATGCACTACGTAGTCGATGCCGCGCATGGCCTGACGCAGACGGTCAGCGTCACGCACGTCACCAATGAAATAACGCATGCACGGCGCGTTGAACGTCTGCTGCATTTCGTACTGTTTCAACTCGTCACGGGAGAACACCACCACGCGTTTGGGCTGGTATTGCTCAAGCAGTCGGGCGATGAATTTGCGCCCGAACGAGCCGGTGCCGCCAGAGATGAAAATCGATTTACCGTTGAACATAGGTTGATTCCTGTCCGGCACGCTTAGGCGAGCAACTGAGCCCAATTGATCGAGCTGTTTTCGCCCAAGGTAAAACCTTTGCCGGTCAGGGCCAGGTTGGCGTTGTAAGCCGGATCCTGCGCGAACGCATCAGGCCATTTCTCACGCAGTGCCGCCAGTGTTTGGGGAGCCTCTGGCAACGCGCCGGTATGCAGCACCTGCACCGACGGCGTCCACACAGTGAGGAAACCGTTCTGACTTGCCTTGAGGCACAGATCGACATCGCTGAAACCGTCAGCGAAGGTCACTTCGTCCAGCCCACCGAGAGCGTTGAACAGCTCTTTGCGCACCATCAGGCAGACCTTGGACACAGCCGAGTAATTCTGCTCGACGGCCAAACGCTGCATGTAGCCCTCGGCCGCATGTTTTTCGCCGATGAACGCCGAACCCACCCCATCGTTCAGGCCTAGAATCAAGCCGGCCTGGGAAATCTTGCCATCGCGGTCGACCAGTTTGGCGCCGACGATGCCCACTTCCGGACGCTGGGCCTGGTTGAGCAACGAGTCGATCCAGTTCGGGTTGACGACTTCGCTGTCAGCGGCCAGGAGCACCAGATAGTCACCCCGCGCCTGTTCGCTGGCGGCGTTATACAACGCCACTTCACCGAGCGCCTGATCGGCACGCAAGACATTGACGCGGGGATTGCGCAACTGACCCAGCCAGTCGTTGACCGCCGCCGACTGATTCGGGTTGGCCGCCACCAGTAATTCATAACGGCTGTAGCGGGTTCTGAGCAGCACACCCTCCACGCAACGGCGCAGCGCTGGCAGGTCATCACTGGCCGGCACAATGATCGACACCATTGGCAGTTCGGTATGACGATAATCGACCTGCCAAGTGCCTGGCAGCGACGAAGTGACCTTGGCCTTGTAGCCGCGATTGCCCAAATGACGCAGCAACGCCAGGCGCTCGTGGGCATTCTCTTGCACTGCAGCGGCCTGGGTAATCAGCAGCGGCTCATCGAGGTGCGCCAGACCGCCGAGACCACCCTGCTCAATCAGGCGCAACAACAGGTCAAACTCCAGCGCCTTGCTGAAATCGGCCTGATAACCGCCCGCTTCAAGGAAAACGTCGCGTCGAATCAGCCAATGGCGCGCCATCAGCGATGGCACGCTTTGCAGCAAATCAAGGTTGAAACCCGGACGGAATACATCCACCAGCGCGCCATCTTCAGTGCGCTGGATTTCATCGGTGGCCACCGCGCGCAGATCCGTGGCGGACATCAATTCCAGGCCAGCACGCAACAGGCCACCGGCGGTGAATTCATCGCCCGCGTTGGCCAGCAGCAACCAGTCGCACGGAGACTGCGCGGCGCTCTGGTTGAGTTTGTCGATGAAGTTGCCCGGCGTGACCCGGACAAAGTGCAAGGTATTCTGTGCAGTGGTCGCACTCTGTGGCTCGTCCGTGGTGAAGACCACGATTTTGAAGGCTTTGCTGTGCCCTTCGACGAGGCTGTCGAGGGTAACCTGCAGCTTGTCGATGTCGTTGTCCAGATCCAGCAGGAAAATGCCGAATTGTGGTCCGCCATTGTTCGCCGCCAGATGCGCGGCAATCAACCCGGCTTGTTCGGCGTCCGGCTTGCGGGCAGCCATCCAGTCGAGCAAACGGCCCGAGCGCATTTTGTTGAAGACCGGGTAGTGTTCGACATTTGACACGACGTCAAGACGCGTCGCCCACTCAGCCATTTCCTGCGCCTGATCGTCCTCGCCGAGGATCTGCAGTTGCTCGGCCAGACGCTTGACCACGCGACGGTTGAACACGTTGCTGTCGTGGGCCTGCCACAAACGGTCGAGGACACTTTCCGCCGTATCGTTATTGCGCGACTGCAACAGGTACTCCTGGCGGGTCCAGATGCCTTCGAGCTTTTCCAGTTGGATACGACCAGCCGGCATCGCGTGCAGCAGAAACTCGAACTGGGCCAGCAAGTCAAAGAAGCGCTGGTTGTAGAACGGCATCTCGACGTATTGCCGTGGCCCGAATTTGCGCTCAGGGGCTTTGGTCAGGTGGTTCCAGGTCGACTCGAAAATCAACTCGGCCGTCAACGCCCGCCCGGTGACCAGGCTGTCGGTCATGGCCGCGAAACTTTCCAGGGCAAACGCCTTGCGCTGCGCCTGATCGAGATCCTTGATATCGGTCGGCAACGAGGCGAGGAATTCGGCGAAGGCTTCGCGCTCGGCCACCGACTTGGAGTCGGTGTACGACAGCGCGTGATACACCTCGGTGTTGTGGTCGGAGAAACCGACATTGATCTCGCGCACGACATACGGGATCGGCAGGATCCGCGCCTTGGCGTTCGCCAGCAGGTAATAGGTGTGGCCGATCTCCTGCCATTCGAAACTGGTGCCCGGCGGCAATGCCGCGTACCAGTCCTGAATGATCGAGGTGCGGCAGACGCCATAGAACGGCGGCACGTACTGATGCATGAAATCGAGGACTCGATCCTCGGCGCGCTCTGAGGCGTAGTCTTCGCAGATTTTCTTGTCGCGGCGGTAGTAGCTGACGCTGCCGGCCAGCGCCAGGTACATCAGGCAGTAGCCGTGGCACAGACCATAGTCGCGGTTGGCTTCGAGGAAGTTGACCGACTCGGCCAGCGATTCGTGCAGGATGAAGTCGTCGTCGGCGGCGAACACCATATAAGGCGTGGTCAGTTGCGCAACGCCATAGGTCAGTTTGGCCTGCATGCCCCAATAGGCAAATTGCGGCAGGTGCTGGTAATCGACCGCCGAAAAGTCATCTTCCGGGCGCTCGGGGGACGAGTCCAGCACCAGAACCTTGCAAGGCAGGCTGCTGTAATACTGCAGCGCTCGACGCAGAAACGCCGGGCGGTTGTGGGTGATCAGTACCACCGTCAGCAACTCGCTCAATGGCAGCTTTTGTTCAGAAACAGACTTGCCTTGCATAACTTCTCCCACGACCGGCGAAACCGCCCGAAAAACGCTTTGATAATGGAACTGATTAACGAACCCGGCGCAGGTAACCGTCCGACGCGACGGTGATCAGCAGCTTGTCTTGCATCGCCTGATCAATCTCGAAATCGTCGTTCTCTTTGAGGTACGCCCACACGGCGGTTTTCGGGTTGTCGCCCGGGCCCCATGGGCGATCCGGGAAGGCATCGGCCGGCATGTCTTCGACCACCGTGTCCATGACCACGCAATAGCTGTCGACCGACACCAGTGGTGCGTAGAGACGCAATTCTTCGAGGACATGTTCGTGGGTGTGGTTGGAATCGAGCACCACGATGACTTTCTTGCCTGCAGCGGCCTGACGCACTTGCTCGACCACCGCAGGATCAAGGCTCGAGCCTTCGATCATGCTGATGCGTTTGATCATCGGGTGGCTTTCGATGGCTTCACGGTTGTGCGCACGAATATCGCGATCAATGCCCAGTACTTCGCCGTGGCCCTGCAACTCCAGCAGCGAGGCGTAGTAAATGATCGAACCGCCGTGGGCAATGCCGCATTCGATCACCAGATCCGGCTTGATCCGCCAGATCAGTTCCTGCATCGCCATCATGTCTTGCGGCAACTGGATGATCGGACGGCCCATCCACGAGAAGTGGTAGGTGTATTTGTGCTTGGCCGACTGGTTGTAGAACTCCTGGGCCAGCGCCTTCAAGTCCTTGTCCTGGCCTTGGGCAATCACTTCGGCCTGGCACTCCGCCTCGAAAGCTTTGATTACGTTATCGCTCATTGTCCGGTCTCACTGAAAAGTCATTTGATATTCACGCTGCCAAAAGGCATTCGCTGCAGGCGCATCAGCGGATGCGTTGCGCCTCGAGTAACTGTTGTAATCGCTCGACCACGGCCCAGAACGCCAAGGGTTCGTGTGTCGGATAGGGGTAAAGCCCCAGGTTTAAATCGATCGAAGCGCCACGCTCGCGCAGGCGTTGTTCGACCAGGGCCCGCACCGATACCGGTTGGCCACTGGCGCAATTGATCACGCCGTCGAAGTCACGTTGTTGCACAATCGCAACGAGATAATCGGCGGCGTTTTCAATCGGTAGAAAATCGCGTAGCTGCTCGCCGGCCGACATGTTGAACGACGGCTCACCGGCATCGACGGCCCGGTCCAGTGCCGCCAACAGACTGTTGGGGTTTTGCCCTTCACCATGCAGATAAAACAGGCGCGCCCACTGCAAGGTGAACGGCTGTTGCTGCTGCAGATTCTGCAAGAACAGGTGCAGTGTGTGTTTGGCCAGACCGTAAGGATTGCTCGGCTGTGGCTCGCTGCTTTCGCTGAGCGGGCCGCTTTGCATGCCGTATTCGAAGCAGGTGCCGGTGACCAGCACTTGCTGCACGCCCGCCTCGACCGCGCTTTTGATAAAGCGGTAATCGGCCATCAGGTTGTGCTCGAAATGAAACAGCGCCCGGTAGTTCGGCAAGCCCGGCCACGCCAGATGCGCCAACGCATCGATGCCTTCTACCAGCGCAGCGACATCCAGATCGGGCGCGTGAATATCCGCGCTCACAAACTCGACGTCGTTGATCCACGGCATGCCTTGCGCCGTTTGCGCGTTACGCGCCACGGCGCGGACTTCGCAGCCACGTGCCAGCAATGCGGCAACCAGATGCCGGCCGACAAAGCCCGTGGCTCCGGTGACCAGAACCTTCACAGCACTTTCAACTCAGGCACGGCGATCACGAAGCGCCCGTCCCACTGACGCACCTGCGCCAGTTGCTGACTGACTTCATGCAGCAGGTTCCACGGCAGCACCAGCACGTAGTCGGGTTTTTCGAGATCGATCTGCGCTGGCGCAACGATCGGGATGCGACTGCCCGGCAGGAACTTGCCCTGCTTGTGTGGATTGGCATCCGCCACCCAGGCCAGCAGGTCCGGTTTGACCCCGGCGTAGTTGAGCAAGGTGTTGCCCTTGGCGGCCGCGCCGTAACCGACCACACGTTTGCCGTCGGCCTTGGCCTGCAGCAGAAAGCGCAGCAGTTCATGCTTGATACGTTCAGCAGCCGGCGCGAGGGTCGCATAGTACTCGGCGGTTTTTACCCCAGCATCGAGTTCGGCTTGCAACTGTTGCTGCACCGCTGGCTGAACCGGGCGGCGCTCGCCGTCCTTGCGCTGGACGAACACGCGTAACGAACCGCCGTGGGTGGTCAGTTGGCTGACGTCGAAGACTTCCAGGCCATTGCGCTCGCACAGGGTCTGCACGGCGGTCAAAGACAGGTAGGAATAGTGCTCGTGATAGAGCGTGTCGAACTGCGCGCCGGCCATCAGCGTCAACAGTTGCGGGAATTCGAAGGTGGCCACGCCGGTCGGCTTGAGCAGCGTTGCGAAACCGCCGAGGAAATCGTTGATGTCCGGCACATGCGCGAGCACGTTGTTGGCCGCCATCAAATCAGCGCCCCAGCCTTCGGCTTGCAACTGCGCGGCAGTCTCACGACCGAAGAACAGTTCGCGAATTTCCAGGCCTTTTTCACGAGCCGCTTGCGCGGTGCTGCGCGTCGGTTCAACACCGAGGCAGGGGATGCCGCGACCGGCCACATATTGCAGCAGGTAACCATCATTGGCGGCGACTTCCACCACGCGGCTATCGGCGCTCAGGCCGAAGCGCTCGACCATCTCGGCGACATAGCGCTCGGCATGGGCCAGCCAGGTGCTGGAGAACGAACTGAAGTAGGCGTACTCGGCGTCGAACAGGCTGTCGGCGCGGGTGTAATCCTCGGTCTGCACCAGCCAGCATTGCTGACACACCGCGACCTTCAGCGGCACCCACTGCTCAGCCTGTTCAAGACGATCGGCGTGCACATAGGCGTTGGACGGTGGCGAGGTGCCAAGATCAATCAGCGGCAGGCTCAGCGGTGCGGCGCACCCACGGCAGTTCATAGACGCACTCCAGCAAAGTGTTGATCGAGCGCGGGATGGCTGGAATCGCGCGCTGACAAATTATTGACAGGCAACGGCCAGGCAATCGCCAGCCGTGGATCATTGACCGACAGACCGCCCTCGTGCTCCGGCGCGTAATCGGCGCTGTGCAGGTAAAGCAGTTCGGCGTCCTCGGTGAGGGTCTGGAAACCGTGGGCGAACCCGGCCGGAATCAGCAGGCTGCGACCGTCGCCGGCCTTCAGATGCTCGGCGTGCCAGTGCAAAAACGTTTCCGAGTCGGGGCGCAGATCCACCGCCACGTCCCACACTTCACCGCGCAGGCAGGTGATCAGCTTGGCTTCCGGGGCGTTGCCATTCTGAAAATGCAGACCGCGCACACTGCCCTTCTCGCGGGTGCAGGAATGGTTGATCTGGCGGATATGGAATTCGCTGCCGAACGCGCTCAGACTGCCTTCGCAAAACAGCCGGGCGAAGTGTCCGCGCTGGTCTTCGAAGCGTTTGTGCTGGACGCTGAACAGCCCGGCCAGCGGCAACGCCTTCAGAGAGAATTCGCTCACAGCGCGCCTCGATACAGATTCAATTGACCAAGGGTGACGTTGCGCATGTCATCGCCGTTCTGCCAGGCCAGGTGCCAGTCGAGGGTCTGGGTCAGGCATTGCTGCAAGGTCCAGCGCGGTTGCCAGCCGAGCAATTGACGGGCGCGACTGCTGTCCAGACGCAACAGGCCGGCTTCGTGCAATTCGCTTTTTTCGATGCGCAGACCACGCGCCTGCGGCCAGCGGCTGGCGAGCAATTCGACCACTTCGCCAACGCTGCACATGTCCGCTTCGCCCGGGCCGAAGTTCCACGCCCCGGCGTACTCCGGGCCGTCTTCGTAAAGGCCGGCAGCCAGCTGCAGATAACCGGCCAGCGGCTCCAGCGCGTGTTGCCACGGCCGCACGGCTTGCGGGTAACGCAGGGTCACCGGTTCGTCTGCCGTCCAGGCCTTGAGCACGTCGGGAATCAGTCGTTCGGGGGCAAAATCACCGCCGCCCAGGACGTTGCCGGCACGCGCGGTGGCCAGGGCCAGACCGTGTTCGACGTACTTGTCAGCCGGAAAGAACGACGCGGCATAAGACTGCGCCAACAGTTCGCAGCAAGCCTTGCTGCTGCTGTAAGGATCGTGGCCACCGAGGGCTTCGTCTTCGCGGTATGGCCACAGCCATTCCTTGTTGGCGTAGACCTTGTCGGTGGTGACTAACACACAGGCGCGCACGCAACCGACCTGACGAATCGCTTCGAGCAGGTTCAGCGTGCCCATGACGTTACTGGAATAGGTGCCCAGCGGATCGCGATAGCCTTCGCGCACCAATGGCTGCGCGGCCAGATGCAAAACGATCTCCGGCTCGGTGTCGGCGATGATTTCCAGCAAGGCGCCGAGATCACGCAGATCACCGCGCTGATCGTTGATGCCTTCGTGTACCCGCGCCAGTTCGAACAGGCTTGGTTCGGTCGACGGCTCCAGGGCAAAGCCGCTGACTTGCGCGCCGAGGCTTTGCAGCCACAGGGTCAGCCAACTGCCTTTGAAACCGGTGTGTCCGGTGACGAGAACGCGTTTGCCGCGCCAGAAATCCGCACTCAGGCCCATTGCTTCCATGGGGCCTCCCCGCTCTGCCACAGCGCTTCGAGATGGTTCTTGTCGCGCAGGGTGTCCATGGGCTGCCAGAAGCCATCGTGTTCGAAAGCCTTGAGCTGCTCATCCTGAGCCAGACGGGCCAATGGCTCGGCTTCCCAGGTGGTTTCATCGCCAGCAATGTACGGCAGCACTTTCGGCGACAGCACGAAGAAGCCACCATTGATCCAGCCACCATCACCACGGGGTTTTTCGGTGAAGCCGAGAACCTGATCGCCCTGACGCTCCAGCGCACCGTAGCGCCCTGGCGGTTGCACGGCCGTCACGGTCGCAAGGCGGCCATGAGCCTTGTGGTATTCGACCAACTGACGAATGTTCAGGTCGGAAACGCCGTCGCCGTAGGTGAAGCAGAACGCCTCTTCATCTTTCAGGTAACGGCCGGCACGCAGCAGACGGCCACCGGTCATGGTTTCCTCGCCGGTGTCGATGAGCGTGACGCTCCACGGCTCGCTGTAGTTCTGGTGCACGTCCATGCGGTTTTCGCGCATGTTGAAAGTGACGTCGGAGGTGTGCAGGAAGTAGTTGGCGAAGAAGTCCTTGATCGCGTAACCCTTGTAGCCCAGGCAGATCACGAAGTCGTGGATTCCGTGGGCGGAATACTGCTTCATGATGTGCCAGAGAATTGGCTTGCCGCCGATCTCGATCATCGGCTTGGGCTTGAGGTGCGACTCTTCACTGATGCGCGTGCCGAGGCCACCCGCCAAAATTACTGCCTTCATCGTCTCCCCTCTCGTTCGTCACCGGGCTGCGCAATGCTTTCTTGAGCTTTGCGGGCCGTCTGCCTCAACCTTTTGCCGCTTCGGGCGCCGGTGGGATGACCGCGAGCGCTCGTTTTATGGCGATTTGCGGGGGACTTGCAGGAAACGCGCCAGCTCCATGAGCACCGTGCCTGCGGCGCCACAAGGCATGAAAAAAGGGCTGAATCCAGCCACGGACCCAGCCCTTTCCTTGAGCGGCGTCAAACAGTTGAGCGATTAGCCGAACATGGCGAACGCATCACCACTGGCGGGTAGATCGTAGACCTGACCGTCGGCAGTCTGGATATGCTCGATGTTGTTGAAGCCGGCATACCAACCCTCCAGTTTCACGCCATTATTCGGCACACCACTCGTGCCGTCGTTGGCGCTGTGCAGATAGGCATCGTTACCGATGCGGCTGACGCTCAACTGACTGGCATTGGCAATCGTGTTGAGGATCAGGGTGTCGTTCAGATCCCAGCCCTCATCCTGAATCGTCACCAGCCCGCTAGTGTTGACCACATAGGTGTCATCGCCCTGACCGCCATAGGCACTGCCGCCAGAGGTCGACTGGCCGGCAAGATTGAGGATCAACAGATCGTTGCCCTCGTCACCGAACAACAGATAGTTGCGTCCCGTGCCGGTGAGGATATCGCTGCCCTCACCGCCCCGGGCCTGACCGCCGACCATGGTGATGGTGTCGTTGCCTTCGTCACCGCTGGCGGAACTGGTCGTATCAAAGGCATCGCTGACGATGACGTCGTCACCCGCGCCTCCCGACAACCAGTCGCTGGCATAGCCTTGAGTATCGAGTCCGGAAGCCAGTCCGCCATAAATATGGTCGTTGCCGTCACCGCCGTAAATCATGTCAAAGCCAGCCCCACCCTCGAGAATGTTGTCGCCCGAGTCGCCATACAATTGATCGCCGAACTGGCTACCGCGCAACCCCTCAATATCGATGTAGGTGTCGTCAGTGGCGTCACCGCTGCGAGGTCCTCCCCAGTTGAGAGAAGCAGCCACCCCTTCCTTGCTGTCTGCGTAACTGACAATGTCGATGCCGGCACCGCCATTCAACACATCCCATCCCGCACCACCAGACAACACATCATTGCCGGCGCCCGAAATGATGATGTTGCTCTCATCATTACCGTAGCCAGTGAAGTCGCCGGTGCCGGTGTAGGTGAGGTTTTCAACGTACGCGCCCAGACGCACCTCCGACAGGTTGGTGTAGACCTGATCGATGCCGCCCGTGTAACCCTCGACTTCCTCGATGGTCACGCCGCTGCTATTGATCGTGTAGACGTCATCGCCCATGCCTCCGGCCAAGGTCAGGCCACCTGAGTTGGCCGTGAAATGGTCGGCGCCAGACGAGCCGATCACCTTCTCCACATTCACCAGCCTGGAGCCTGCGCCGACCTCAACAGTCACCGGATCGAACGAATGCTGATAACTCACAGTGTCATAGCCACCGGCACCGTCAATGATCATCGCCTGTTCGGCAGGTTGATTGAGGTAGATCAGATCATCGAAGCCTGAGCCCTCAATGGCTTCGATTCCGGTGAAAGTGTCGCCGTAGGCAATGGTCAGCCCGTCGAAGTTGGAGTCGTCATTGACCCTCACCCCCTCAAGACTGTCGCTGTAGCTGACCGTGTCGTAGCCATCACCGCCGACGAAGTGATCGGCGCCATCGCCGCCCCATAGCCAGTCGTTACCGGCACCACCGATAATCTCGTTGTCTGTGTCATTGCCGTAGGCGTGAACATCACCGGTGCCGGTGAAGGTCAGTTTTTCGACGAAGGCGTTCATCTTGATGCTGTTCAGGCTGGAACGCAGTTCGTCGTAACCACCGGAGTTCTCCTCGACAATGCTCACGTCGGCGCTGTTGACGATGTAGACATCGTCACCGTCGCTACCTTCCAGCGCCACACCGGCGACATCACTGGTGAAGGTATCGTTTTGCCAGGTGCCGATGACTTTTTCGACATTGAGCAGGGTATCGCGCTTGCCGGCGTTCCCCACTACCGTCGATGAGTCTGTGCCGATCTCGACACTCACACCCGAGGTCAGCATGCGATAGTCGGCGGTATCAAAACCCTCCCCGCCATCGAGCACATCCGAGCCAGTGCTGCCGTACAGATGATCGTCCGACTCCAATCCATAGAGTTGATCATTGCCATCAGTGCCCAACAGGGCATCCGCTTCACTCGTTCCATTCACCACTGTCATTTACGTCTTCCTTGCGTTGTTGAAACCGGATCAGCCGTGCGAGGGATCTGCCAATCTGCGTGGCAATCCTTGCCTGACGGACGAATAAACAAACACACGAAAAAGGCGATCCAGAGATCGCCTTTTTCTGTAAAGCCTTACGGGCAGATCAATCCGCCAGCCAGCCCTGCTCCCAGTAACGCAGGTTATCGCCGCGCAACACGTAGTCGCGCAGCACGACTTCACGCAACTCGTCGCCCATGCGGTAGCTGGCGTCCGGATCGGCCAGATGCATGCGGATTGCCTGCAGCCATTCTTGCGTGGTGTTGGTCTTGACTCGCGTGCACGGCAGGTAGCCGCGGTAGGCCTCAGTGTCGGTGCAGATCACCGGGTAACCGCAGGCACCGTACTCCAGCAGACGCAGGTTACTTTTGCAGTCGTTGAAAATATGGAATTCCAGCGGCGCCAAAGCAAGATCCAGATTGAGGCTGGCCAGTTTTGCCGGGTAGGCGTCGAGGCCGATCACGCCGTGGAACTCATGCATGTAAGGACGCAGATCGTCCGGGCACATGCCGAAAAACACCCAGTCGACTTCATCCGCCAATTCGCGCACGACATCTGCGATCACCGCCAGGTCACCATGGTGACTGGTGCCGCCACCCCAGCCGACGCGCGGTTTTTTCGAGGTCCGGCGCTGGCCGCGCAGGTTGCTCCAGAATTCTTTGGCCAACATGTTCGGCACCACGCGGATGTCTTGATGCATGTCCGACAAGGCATTGGCCAATGGCTGAGTCGAGACCACGACACGATCGCACATGCCGATCGCACGGCGAACAATGCGCTCCATTTCATACTTGTCCGGCATATTGCGAATATGCGCATTGCGATGCGGAACATCGATGACGTAATCGTCGAGCTCATAGATGCTGCGGGCGTTGAAGTAGTTGCACAGCACCGGCATTTCGTTGACCGATGACACGGTATAACGACCTTGCAGAACGATCACATCAGGCGCCAGACGCTCGATTTCAACAATCGGCGGCAGGTTTACGCTATAGCGAATCTGCCCCTGCACCCGGCCTGCCGCTTCGAGTTCGATCAGCGGTTGAGTGACACGATAGTGCCCGATCGCGGAAGCGTTGAGCGGCAACCCGAGAATCTTCGGCAGGGTGCTATTGCTGAACGGACTCCACCCGGTGCGCAGGCCCGGCTCGAGGGTGAAGCTCGAACCCGTGTGCTTGTGCAACGACAGATTGGGATTGTAGGCAGGGTCGCGGGCAATGACCGGCATCCAGCGCTTGAAGAACGTTTCTTCCTGCTGATTGTGCGAGACGCCTTCTTCATTGATGACCGCCTCGACCGGCTGCGCGCCAAGCGCCAGCACCGCATAAGGCGTCCACACCACGAGATACCCCTGGCCGGCCACGCGTAGCGCCAGGTCCACTTCATGCAGCATGCGCGGCAGACTCTGCTCATCCAGACCGTCAACCGCATCGAATACCGACTTGCGCACCATCAGGCAATCGGCACCGACGGCACTGAGGTCCTGAACCACCTGCAGGCGGAACATGTAGCCGGATGACTGCATCGCCTGACCATAAAACGGCAGACCGGCCGGCCCCTGCATACCCAGCACCAGACCTGCATGCAACACATAGCCATCGGGATTGAAGATCTTGGCACCGACGATGCCGACTTCCGGGCGCTGGGCGTGATTGAGCAACTCGTCGAGCCAGTCACCCTGAGTGATCACGGTGTAGGGATTGAGCAGCAGGACGTATTCGCCCCTCGCCTGAGCCACGGCAAAGTTGCGCAATGCGGCGACGTTACCCTGCTGCGGGTAGGTCAGCACGCGCACGCGCTCGCTGCCCAGTTGCGCCATGCCGTCCAGCCAGGCACGTGCCTCGGCAGTCTCGCTGGCGTTGTCGACCAGCAACAACTCGTACTCGCTGTACGTGGTTTTTTCCAGCAGGCTCTCGACGCAGCGCTGCAAGGCCGCAATCTGGTCGCGAGTCGAAATAATGATCGAGACCAACGGCCGCTGCGCATGCCGGTAATCGACCCGATTGAGCAACTCGACACTGCCACGACGCAGATCGTGGGCGATTCCCAGGCGATCAAGATGCGCCGACAGCAATCGTTCGTTGTTGTGCGTCACGGCGGGCAGCGACAACCATTGGGCCAGGTCGAAGGACGATTCGATGGCAATTTCGGCCAGATGCCCCACCACCTGCGTACCTTGATCCTCAACCATACGCCAGAGCATGTCGTGGGGCGCGAGCTCGGTGAACGTCGAATCAAAGCCGCCGAGCGCCAGAAAGGTCTCGCGCTGGAACGCCAGCGCGCGGCCGACATACGGATAGGTGCGCATCAGATCCAGGTTGAAATCAGGCTTGAATGCCGGCTCCGCCGACTCCCCCGAACGCAAGCTGCCCTCATCGCTGTACAGGCAGTGCAAGGCGCTGTTGAAGGCGATGCGTTCGGCCATCATCAGCAACGCCGGGGCCACCAGACGATCACCGCCGCGCAGCAGATAAAACCAGTCAGCGCCTTCCAGCTGCGGCAGCAGCTGATTGATCTGTTGCAGGTAATCGTCCTGCAACGGCAAATGGAACACACGCCCATCCAGTACCGGCTCAGTGCAATCCCTGGACAGTACCAGTGTCAACTCGGGTGGATAGACCTGCGCGGCGAGGCTTTCCAGCGTACGTTCCAGCGCCGCCGGACTGCCCTGCTCATCCATCACGATGGGCACGATTCGCGGCGTGGACGGCCAGCCCGCCAGAGTGTCCGGCAGCAATCTGCTCTGGACGTCGCTGAGCCTGCGGCACGCCAGCCATTGCGCATAGAGCTCGGAAAAACTCTGGCTGTCAGCGCCAACCTGCCAGATCTGGGCGCTCTGTTTGGTACCGAGCGTTCGGCTCAGCGGCAGCTCTGTCCAGACCCGGGGCGACTCATCCGCGTTGGGCAATGGCACATAACGCGCCCACCCTTTCGCAGGCGCCGACTCTCCGCTGCGCGCCTTGAGCATTTGCAGCAGCCATTGCCGCTCGACGAGCAAAGCATCCTTCATGGCTTGCTGGCCACTCAGGCGATCCGGGTACAGACGCTCGACACTCAACACATGATTGGAGATCACCGCGTTGCCGCGTCGCAGCAAACACACGAACAAGGCGAAATCGAGGCTCGCGACAAAACAGTGACCCGGCTGTGTCAGCGCCGGCAGTAACTCGACAACGTCAGCGCGACGGAACATTGCGTTACTGAAACCACCGAGGAGGTTCGACGGGAACGTCTCGAAGAGGGCCAGCAGGTCATCACCCTTGAACAAGCCACTGATCGGTGACAGGGGTGTGTTTTCCAGCCGTGAAGGCAGGACCATGTCGTCGGCGTCCCAGAACAGACGCTGGGCCAGCACCAGATTGACTTCGTCATGATGAGCGAGCACGTCGGCCTGACGCTCGATGCAGCTGGCGAACAGCTGATCGTCGTCGCACAGAAACTTGATGAATTCGCCCTGCGCCTGATCCAGGCAGGCCTGCAGATTGCCAACCATCCCCAAGGTCTGCGGATTGCGCACGTAACGCACCGCCACCCCGCTCTGCTCAGCCAATGCCGCGACAATGGTCTGGATTTCATCGCCACGACTGTCATCGCACACAATGATTTCAAGATTGCCGTAACCCTGACTGACGGCGCTGCGCAATGCCCGCTCGAAGAAGCGCGGATTGAAGGCAGGAATGACAAGGCTGACAAGGGGAAGTGAATTCACGGCGGACTCGCAAGCGGCGGGAACCCGCCCGGAATTGCGAGCCCTCTGAAACCGCGAAAAAAGACATTAAAAACTCAAGAGCCGAAGTTCCGGGCGCTTGCGCGCCCGTTATCGTCAGATCTTGTTGAACAGACCCAGCTGGCTGATCTTGCTGAACGCCAATTGCGCAGCCTGCAACATGGTCTGCTGCAAGGTCAGGCGGGTCATGACTTCGGCCGGATCGGAATCGCGGATCGAACCCTGCGTCGTGGTGTTAGCGGTGCTCAGGCTGTCGTTGGTGACAGCTTGCATATCCAGCGACTGACCACGGGCACCGATCGAAGTGACCGCGGTGCCAATCTGGTTGGCCGCGGCGTCGATGTTGCCGATACCGGCTTCCATGGCGCCCTGCAGCTTTTGCTTGGCGACCGGATCGCCATCGATCGGTGTGTTCAGCGCGGTAATCATCTGACCGAGGGTGTCGAGCACGTTCTGGGTCTGATGGTCATTCGGCTGGATCGAAAACTGATCGCCGGCTGCCGGGGTGTTACCCAAGGCAAACGTCACACCGGCTGCGGTCGCGTTACCGCCCGCCACAGTGCCCGAAGACACCGGCTTGCTGTCCGCAGTGACCGGCGCCGCGTACAGGTCGAACGCCGTGGCGCTGGTGAATTTGAGAACCGCGCCGCCCTGCGGGAATGCTGCGGTGTAGGCAGCCTGGTCGGTGATGCTGGAACCGCTGATCACCGCCGTCGAAGTGTTGCCCGGGCTACGCGAGGTGGTGAACGTGTCCGGGGTCACTGCCAGCTGAAAACTGTGCCCGGCAATGACTGCGTCCGGGTTGGTGTCTCCGGCCTTCAGGTTGAGGTTCAGCTGCATGTCGACGCCACGGAAGCTGAAGCTCTGGTTGGCGCCACTGGTGTTGCTGATCACGCCGTTCTTGCTGGCCTCAGCGGTCACGTCGTTACCCAGGGCGTCAGTGATCTGCATCTGCGTGCTGCTGACGAAACTCACGGTATACGGCTGCCCAGCGGTGAACTTGGCGTTGTAGGTGGCTTCAGTGCCGATCGTACCGTTGGACAGCACGACACGACCGTCATCCACCGCCGGAGCGGTGCGGGTGACGTTGGTGCGGGCAGTGTTGATGGTTTGCTGGAAAGCATCCCAACCGGTGGTGTTGGTACCAACCGACAGGCCATCGCCGATGCCCAGGTTGATGGTGGTCTGGTCACCGTTGTAGGTATAAGTGCCGTCGCTGTTTTGCGAATACGGGGCAGTGCTGGTTTTCGAACCGGAGAACAGGTAGTTGCCGTCGGCATCCTTGGAGTTCATCAGGCCCAGCACTTGCTTCTGGATCTCGCCCAGTTCCGAGGCGAAAGCCTGGCGGTCCTTGTCGGTGATCGTGCCGTTGTTGGCCGCCAGAGAAATTTCCTTGGCGCGTGCCAGCGCCGTGGTGATGGAGTCCAGCGTGGACTCCTGCACGGTCAATGCACTTTTGGTGGTGTTGACGTTGGTCTTGTACTGATCAAGCATCGCCGCCTGCTGACCCAGTTGCAGCAGACGACCGGCGCCGACCGGATCGTCGGAAGCGGTGTTGATGCGCGTCAGGCTGCTCGCCTCACTGGCGGTGGCAACGGCCTTGTTGAAGTTACGCTGATAGTCCGAAGCTTGCGTTCCGTAATACTGGGCGGTGGAAATGCGCATGAATTACGACTCCTTAAAGGCTGTTGATCAGCGTGGCGAAAGTTTCCTGCGCAGCTTTGATGATCTGCGAAGACGCTGTGTAGTACTGCTGGTATTTGACCAGGTTGCCGGTCTCTTCATCCAGGTTGACCCCGGACAACGAGTCGCGGGCACCTTTGGCGTTATCGAGAATCGCCGAGGTCGCAGCGCTGTCGGACTTGCCTTGAGCAGTCTTGGTACCGACGTTGGTGACCAGCTTGTTATAGGCGTCGGTCAGGCTGATGCCCTTGCTCGCCGAACCGGTATCGACAGTCTGCTTGGTTTGCAGGCCGACCAGTGCCTGCGCGTTGCGGTTGTCCGAAGACGCCGCACCGGTGAGATTCATGGTGAAGGTTTCGCCGGACTTCGGCGTGCCGCCGACCGTGGTCTGCACGGTGAAAGTCTTCTGCACGTTGGGCGTGACAGAGGTGTCCATCACCGGGTTGCCACTGGCATCGACGATGCCGACTTTGAGGTTCAGTGTGTTCGCCTGGCCGGGAACGATGGTGCCGCTGCTGATGGTGGCACCCTTGGTATCCACCAGTTTGTACGACTGGCTGCCCCCACTGGCATCACCGAACACCAGTTTGACTGGCGTCGAATTCTTCAGCGCCGCCTGCATGTCTGCCTGGGCGGTCGGGTTGTAGATATTGATGGAGTCGCTGAGCGTCGGCTGAGTGTAAGTACCCAGGCCGGCAGCACTGGCAACACCGGTCAATGGACCGGCCGCCGCGATTTTCTTCGGATCGCTGAGAACAGTCTGGATGCTTGCCGCCGCGTTGCGGGTCGGCGTCACCTTGAAGCTGTCACCGGCGCTCAACCCACCGCCATTGAGCGACAGGCTAAAGCCGTCGATCACCGGAGGTGGCGTGGTCGTGGTGCTGAACGCGCCCAGATCGGTGCCGTCGGAACGCTTGACGGTGTAGTCGGTGGCGCTGGTGAACGTGACCTGATAATCGCTGGTGGTCAGCTTGCCGGTATCCTTGATGGTAACGTCAAGGTTGCCCGAACCTGTGCTGTTGCCCGACGCCGCGATGCTGCGCTGGCTGACCAGTGCAGCACTGTTGATGTTGTTGAACAGCGCCGCGCCGAAGTCACCGTTCTTGTCGATGCCTTGTGCTTGCTGGCTGTTGATCTGATCAGCCACCACCAGTGCAACACGACCCAGCTCGTTGAGCGAAGGGTCGAGAACTTCCTTGCGATACGTCAGCAGACCGCCCATTTCGCCACCACTCATCACCGAAGTGATGTCGAGGGTGCTCGAGCCGCGATCCATCTGAATGCCCATGCGCGACGGATCGTCTTTGAGCGGCACGGTGCTCAAGGTGTTGGTAGTGTTGCCGATCACCAGCGGCTGACCGCTGCCGACGTAGATGTCGAAGCTGGTGCCGCGCTCGACGACCTGCGCACCGGTCAGCTCGGACAATTGGCGTACGGCTTCGTTACGGCTGTCGAGCAGGTCGTTCGGCGCGCCGCCGCTGGTGGAAATCTCACCGATCTTCTGGTTCAGAGTGGCAATCGAGCTGGCCAGCTTGTTCACCTGAGCCGCCATGTCGCCGAGGCTGCCGTTGATGCTGGTGTTCTGGTCGTTGAGCTGCTTGGCGAGGGTATTGAAGCGATTGGTCAGGGCCTGCGCGCCAGTCAGCACCGACTGACGGGAGGTGTCGTCGGTCGCCGAGGTCGAAACACCCTGCATCGAGGTGAAGAATTTTTGCAGCACGCCGGTCAGGCCGGTGTTGGTGTCCGACAGCATCGAATCCAGCGGTGTGGCCTGGGCCAGAAACGAGGCCGACTCGCTGTCGAGCGAAGTCGCCGTGTGCAACTGGCTTTCCAGGTACGAGTTGTAGACCCGGCGCACGTCGGCCAGGGTGGTGCCCGTGCCGATGAAGACGTTACCGAACTGCTGCGAGGACTTGGTGCCCTGCACGGTTTGCTGACGCGAATAACCGGCGGTGTCGACGTTGGCAATGTTGTTGCCTGTCGTAGCCAAAGAGGACTGGCTGGCCGACAGTCCCGACATCCCGATATTGAGCAAACTCATGGTTCAGACCTTATACCTTGTGCCTTATAAAGGCGTGGTGGATACACCCGCCGCAGCGTAGTTTTGGAAACTGTTCATCTGCTTGGCTATCTGCGAAATCTTTGTCGCGTAGTTCGGGTCGGTGGCGTAACCGGCCTTTTGCAACTCGCGTACAAACTGTTCTGGGTTATCGGCAGACTTCACGACATCTTGATAGCGATTATTGCTCTGCAGCAAAGTCACCAGATCGTGGAAACTGTCCTTGTACGAGGCGTAGGAACGGAACTCGGCCGTCTCCTTGACCATCTGCCCGTCACGGAACTCGCTGGTGATCGCCCGGGCCGAATCGCCCTTCCAGTTGCTGCTTGCCTTGATGCCGAACAGGTTGTGGCTGCTACTGCCATCCTGGGCGCGCATGACCGACTTGCCCCAGCCGGTTTCCAGTGCCGCCTGCGCCACCAGGTAACGCGGATCGACGCCGATACGGTCGGCGGCTTCCTTGGCCATCGGCAACATGGTGTTGACGAATTCGTCGGCAGAACTGAAGGCCTTCTTCGCCGGCGCCAGCGGAATTTGCGCCATGGCGCGGCCATAAATCTGCATCTGTCCGCCGCCAGCTTTTTCGCTTTCGGCGCGGGCCAGCCAGTCGCCGTTGTACAACGGCCCAGAGCCGGTGGCGACAGCGCTCGTGGCGCGCGGCAACAAGGTATTCGGCGCAGGCGTGGCGTTCGTCGCGGCCGACGGCACCAGACCGGCGAGCAGACGATCAGCCAGTTTCGGCGGCAAGGCCAGGCGACGCTTGTTGATCATCGCCATGTCATTGCTGTGGGAAACATCGGCGGTGTTCGACACCCGCCCGGAACGCGATGCCCACAGCGGACGTTCGCCATTGACCCGCGACAACGGACCGTTGGTGGCGGTGGTGCCGGCGGCAATCGGCGTGGCCACGGCAGCGGCTTTCGCCCTGGCTTCTTCTTGCTTGGCGGCGGACGCAGCGGCGGCTTCACCCGGGGCCATCGGTTTGTTCTTCGACATCTGGCGCATCAGCACGTCAGCGAGGCCGATACCACCGCCCTCGCGGGCCATGGAAACGGCCATTTGCTGGTCAGCCATTTCCTGATATTGCTTGGCCGCCGGAGTGTTGAGCGGATTATCCTGACCCAGGGTCTCGGTCGCCGAACGCATCGACTTGAGCATTTCGCCGATGAACAACGACTCGAATTCCTGCGCAACCTTGCGCATGTTGCCGTCGCTGTTCTTGTCGCCGACCTTGAGCTGATTCAGGCGATTGAGGTCGGAGTACGAACCCGAATCGGCGTTGCTGACCAGACTGCCTTTACGCATATCCATGATTGCCGTCCTCAGATCACGATCAGGTCGGCTTGCAACGCGCCGGCCTGCTTCAGAGCTTCGAGGATCGCCATCAAGTCACCTGGCGCCGCGCCGACCTGGTTCACCGCACGCACGATCTCGTCAAGGGTGGTGCCCGGACCGAATTTGAACATCGGCTTGGCTTCCTGTTCGGCATTGACGCGCGAGCGAGGCACCACAGCCGTCTGGCCATTGGACAACGGGCCCGGCTGGCTGACAATCGGGTCTTCAGTGATGGTCACGGTGAGGCTGCCGTGGGTCACGGCGGCCGGCGAAACCTTGACGTTCTGGCCGATGACGATGGTACCGGTACGCGAGTTGATGATGACTTTCGCCACCGCCTGACCCGGATCGACTTCAAGGTTTTCGAGGATCGACAGATAGTCGACGCGCTGGCTTGGATCGAGCGGCGCGGTGACACGGATCGAACCGCCGTCGATCGCTTGGGCGACGCCAGGGCCGAGCATGTCGTTGATCTTGTCGACGATGCGCTTGGCGGTGGTGAAGTCGGAGCGGTTGAGGTTCAGCGTCAGGCTGTTGCCCTGGTTGAAACCGCTCGGCACCGAACGCTCCACCGACGCACCGCCAGGGATGCGACCGGCCGACGGAACGTTGACGGTGATCTTCGAACCGTCGCGACCTTCGGCATCGAAACCGCCAACCACCAGGTTGCCCTGAGCGATGGCGTAGACGTTGCCGTCGATACCCTTGAGCGGGGTCAGCAACAAGGTGCCGCCGCGCAGGCTCTTGGAGTTACCGATCGAGGAGACAGTGATATCGACCTGCTGGCCCGGTTTGGCAAACGCCGGCAAGTCGGCACTGATCGACACCGCTGCGACGTTCTTCAACTGCACGTTGCCCGAGCCCGGCGGCACTTTGATGCCGAACTGCGAGAGCATGTTGTTGAAGGTCTGCAGGGTGAACGGGGTTTGCGTGGTCTGGTCACCGGTACCGTTAAGCCCGACGACCAGGCCGTAACCGATCAACTGGTTGGAACGCACGCCGGAAATGCTGGCGATGTCTTTCAGCCGCTCGGCGTGTGCACCAAAGGCTGCGGACATCAGCGCCGCAGCGAGCATGAGGCTCTTGAAGTTCAACGTAGCCACCTAGAAAGGGAACAGCGGGCTGAGGAAGAAACGGTCGAACCAGCCTGGCTGACTCGTATCGGCAAACGCACCGGTACCGGAATAGGTGATGCGCGCATCGGCAACCCGGGTCGACGACACGGTGTTGTCGGTGGCGATGTCATCGGCGCGCACCAGGCCGGCGATGCGAACCAGTTCGTCACCGGTGTTCAGCGTTAGCCACTTCTCGCCGCGCACGGCGATGATGCCGTTGGGCAGCACGTCAGCGACGGTCACGGTGATCGAACCGGTCAGGCTGTTGCTCTGCCCCGACTTGGCGTCGCCCTTGGTCGAACGGTCGGCGCTGTAGCCGGCGTTCAGGCTCAGGTCGTTGCTGCCGATCGGGTTGTTCGTTGTCAGACTGGAACCGAACAACGACGTCAGGCCGATCTTGTTGTCGCTGTTCTTGTCCATCTGCGAGTTGGCGTTCTTGCTCGCCTGGGTGCGCTCGTTCAGGGTGATGGTGATGATGTCACCGACCCGGAAGGCCTTGCGGTCGCTGTACAGGTTCTGCTCGAACCCGGCCTGATAGATCGAGCCATTGTTGGCGGCAGCCGGCAACGGCGTGCGCGGCAACACCGGTGCGTAGTAAGGGTCATTGGGCTTGGGCGTCGGTGCGACGCAGCCCGCGAGCGAGACGACCCCACCCAATGCCAGAACAGATACAAAGCGTTTCATGACCCTACCTCACGGTGTTGCAGGCAGCCTCATGGCTGCCTCATAGACTTGATTACAGATTCTGCGTTACGAACGAGAGCATCTGGTCGGCGGTGGAGATCACCTTGGAGTTCATCTCGTAAGCGCGCTGAGTGGTGATCATGTTGACCATCTCTTCAACGGTGCTGACGTTGGAACCTTCCAGGGTGTTCTGCAGCGTGGTGCCGAAACCGTTCAGGCCCGGCGTGCCGATTTGCGGCGCGCCGGAAGCGGCGGTTTCCAGGAACAGGTTGTTGCCGACCGCTTGCAGACCGGCCGGGTTGATGAAGTCGGCGGTTTGCAGGTTGCCGATCACCTGCGCGGCAGGGTTGCCCGGAACCGTGATGGACACGGTGCCGTCAGTGCCGACGGTGAAGCTCTGCGCGTTGTTCGGAATGACGATCGCAGGCTCCAGCGCGAAACCGCTGGCGTTGACGATCTGGCCATTGGAGTCGAGGTGGAAGGTACCGTCGCGGGTGTAAGACGTGGTGCCGTCCGGCTGCAGGATCTGGAAGAAACCGCGACCGTCGATGGCCATGTCCAGCGGCTGCTCGGTGGTTTGCAAGCTGCCGGCGGTGAAGTTTTTCTGCGTGCCGACAATGCGCACACCGGTACCCAGTTGCAGACCCGACGGCAATTCGCTGTCCTGGGTCGACTGAGCACCTGGCTGACGCTTGATCTGATACAGCAGGTCCTGGAACTCGGCGCGGTCACGTTTGAAGCCCGTGGTCGACACGTTCGCCAGGTTGTTGGAAATGGTGGTCAGGTTGGTGTCCTGGGCGGACAGACCGGTTTTGGCAACCCATAGAGCCGGAAGCATTCAATTCTCCTCGTGCGCCTGTTTTACGGCGCGACGTTCTGATAATTAGCTGATCTGCAAGACCCGAGCCATGGCCTGGTCGTCGTCTTTGGCGGTGTTCATCATCTTGATGTGCAACTCGAACTGCTTGGCCAGCGCCAGCACCGAGGTCATTTCTTCCACGGCGTTGACGTTGCTCGACTCGAGGAATCCCGACACCAGTTTGACGTTGGCATCGGCCGGCGCAGGCTGGCCGTCCTTGGTGTAAATCGAGCCGTCGAGGCCCTTGTTCATGTTCTTGATGTCCGGATTGACCAGTTTGATCCGGTCGACTTCCGCCATGACGCGCGGGCCTTCGCCCATCGCACGAATGCTGATGGTGCCGTCTTCGCCGACTTCGACCTGCTGCTCGGGTGGCACGGCAATCGGTCCGCCATTGCCCATCACGGCCATGCCGTTACCGGCGCGCAATACGCCGAGGGCATCGATATTGAGGCTGCCGGTGCGCACGTAGCTTTCACCGCCATTGGGGTTCTGTACGGCAATGAAGCCGTTGCCGGTTACGGCGACGTCGAGGTCACGCCCGGTTTCCACCAGGGAGCCCGGAGAGAAATCAGTGGCCGGACGCTCGCTCATGGCAAACGCACGCGCCGGAAAGCTGTCACCAAACACCGGCATCGAACGGGCCTGTTCCAGGTCCTTCTGAAAACCGTTGGTGGAGATGTTCGCCAGGTTGTTGGCATGCGCCTTTTGCGCCAGTGCGTTCTGGCTGGCGCCGGTCATTGCCACATAAAGGTACTTGTCCACACTCTTTCCTCTGCATGCCGGACGTTTGCCGCCCACCGCTGTACTGCTGAGCCATAAGCAATTTGCAGACCAACTTTTTTCTGGCGGCGCGAGACCCGGTAAACAAAGGACTTGAGGGATAACGAAGGGGAATTTGAAATGTATCGAAGTCGAAAAACCGGCGGTGTTATGCCGCTTGGCGGCAATCCCCTCGAATGATCGTTCCCACGCTCCGCGTGGGAATGCCTCAATGGACGCTCTGCGTCCGCTTTGGGACGCAGGGCGTCCCGGGCTGCATTCCCACGCAGAGCGTGGGAACGATCACGTGCTGCCCGGATCTTTGCCGACTTCGTATTCACGCAGCTTGTTGGCAATGGTGGTGTGTGAAACCCCCAGCCGCTTGCCCAACTGTCGACTGCTCGGATGCTCGGAATACAAGCGCTCCAGCACCGCTTTCTCGAAACGCCCGACAATCTCGTCCAGCCCGCCCTCCAGCGAGAAATCGCCAAGCGGCTGACGCACACCGTAATCCGGCAGACGAATGTGCTCGGCCTTCACCGTGCCGCCATCACACAGCGAAACCGCCTGGAACAACACGTTTTCCAGTTGCCGCACGTTGCCCGGCCAGTGGTAATGACTGAGCCGGTCCATCGCCGCCGGCGCCAGTTTCGGCAGCGAACATCCGATCTGCCGACTGGCCTGATCGAGGAAGTGCTCGACCAGCGGCGTCAAACCGTCGAGGCATTCGCGCAGCGGTGGAATGTGCAGGGACAGCACGTTCAAGCGGTGATACAAATCCTGGCGAAACTCGCCGCGTGCACACAGCTCGGACAAATCCACCTGGGTCGCGCAGATCACCCGCACATCCAGATAAACCTCTTCATCACTGCCGACTCGACGGAAGCAACCGTCCTGCAGAAAGCGCAGTAATTTCACCTGCAAACGCGGGCTCATTTCACCGACACCATCCAGGAACAACGTGCCGCCGGCGGTCAACTCCAGCAGCCCGAGCTTGCCTTCCGCACGCGCACCTTCAAAGGCGCCGGGGCCGTAGCCGAACAGTTCGGTTTCAGCCATTGATTCCGGCAGCCCTGCGCAATTGAGCGCCATCAAGGGCGATTGCCCGCGCGGGCTGGCGAGGTGACAGGCCCGCGCCAGCAATTCCTTGCCGGTGCCGGTTTCCCCTTCTATCAATAGCGGTGCGTCGAGCGGCGCCATTCGACGCGCTTCACGCACGACGGCGGCCATGACTTTCGAGCTCTGGAAAATACTGTCGAAGCCGCGCAACTCCTGCTTGCGCACGTTGTAGATGCGCTCACCGACGCGATCCGCGCGGTGCAGGGTCAGCACGGCGCCGGCCATGGCCTCACTGTCGTCGTGCTCCGATTGCAGTGGCGCGATGTCGGCGAGAAAGATGTCGCCCCGGACCTTGACGCGCATGCCGTTGATCCGCGACTTGTTGGCGCGCACCAGTTCCGGCAAATCGAAATCTTCGGCGTAGCGCGACAGCGGGATCCCGGGCACTTCATCGACCCGCACGCCGAGCAACTGCGCCGCCGCACGGTTGGCCGCGACGATCGAGCCGCCCATGTCGATCGACAACACAGGAAACTCCAGCGCGCCGAGCAAGGCGTTCAGCTCCATGTGCCGACGTTCGCTCGGCATCAGCCCTACCCGCTTGACGCCGAACACCCCGGCAATCGCCTCGAACTTCGGCCGCAGAGCCTGGAACTGAATGTTGATCAGGTTCGGGCAGTGCAGATAGATCGCATTGCCGTGCTCGCCACCGACCTCGCCGCGCGCGACGTTGATCCCGTATTCCACAAGCAGATTGAGGATGTCGCGCAGGATGCCGATGCGGTTCTGGCAGTGGACTTTGATGCGCATATAAATCGCCCGAATAAACGATGAAGAACCTTGTAGGAGTGAGCCTGCTCGCGATGGTTTTGGGTCAGTTGATATTGATGCTGACTGATACCCCGCTATCGCGAGCAGGCTCACTCCTACAGGAGAACGGCGCCGGACTTTTCTGTGGCGGCGCGCAGATAATTGTCAAGATTATGTGACAGTCGCTGGCCTTTTCAAACCTGCGAATCACCGTAAATGCGCGATAACGCCTAAAGCGTAACGAATAATTTACGAAATCCACCGATTTTTCCTACGCGAGCGCGTAACCACCTACTGCATACCACCCCACTCTCAGGTAATTCTGAATCCATCGCTGGACATAACAAGAACGAATTCCCCTAGCAGGAGAGCAGTATGAAGCAGACGCAATACGTGGCCCGCGAGCCCGATGCGCAAGGTTTTATCGACTACCCCGCCGAAGAACACGCGGTGTGGAACACGCTGATCACCCGCCAGTTGAAAGTGATCGAAGGGCGTGCCTGCCAGGAGTACCTGGACGGTATCGAAAAACTCGGTCTGCCCCACGACCGCATTCCGCAACTCGGCGAGATCAACAAGGTGCTCGGCGAGACCACCGGTTGGCAGGTCGCCCGTGTCCCGGCGCTGATTCCGTTCCAGACATTTTTTGAATTGCTCGCCAGCAAGCAGTTTCCCGTCGCGACTTTTATCCGTACCCGCGAGGAACTGGATTACCTGCAAGAGCCGGACATTTTCCACGAGATCTTTGGCCACTGCCCGCTGCTGACCAACCCGTGGTTCGCCGAATTCACCCACACCTACGGCAAGCTCGGCCTGCAGGCGACCAAAGAAGAACGCGTCTATCTGGCGCGCCTGTACTGGATGACCATCGAGTTCGGCCTGGTCGACACCCCGCAAGGCAAACGCATCTATGGTGGCGGCATTCTGTCTTCGCCAAAAGAAACCGTTTATTCGCTGTCGGACGAGCCTGAGCATCAAGTCTTCGACCCGCTCGAAGCGATGCGCACGCCATACCGCATCGACATCCTGCAACCGCTGTACTTTGTCCTGCCGAACCTCAAGCGCCTGTTCGACGTGGCTCATGAAGACATTATGGCCATGGTCAGACAAGGCATGCAGCTGGGTCTGCACGCGCCGAAATTTCCGCCCAAGCCGAAAGCGGCCTGAGCAGAACCCGCTCGCGACTTGCGTGCAAAGATAGTAATTTCCAACAAGAATCGAATTCAGGAACAGACCATGTCCACATTGAACCAAGCCCACTGCGAAGCCTGCCGCGCCGATGCGCCACAAGTCAGCGACGAAGAACTGCCGATCCTGATCAAGCAGATCCCTGACTGGAACATCGAAGTTCGCGACAGCATCATGCAGCTGGAGAAAGTTTTCCTGTTTAAGAACTTCAAGCACGCACTGGCGTTCACCAACGCCGTCGGCGAAATCTCCGAGGCCGAAGGTCATCATCCGGGCCTGCTGACCGAGTGGGGCAAAGTCACCGTGACCTGGTGGAGCCACTCGATCAAAGGCCTGCACCGCAACGACTTCATCATGGCCGCGCGCACTGACGAAGTGGCCAAGACCGCAGAAGGACGCAAGTAATGCACTTCGACGCCATCGGCCGGGTCCCCGGCGACCCGATCCTCGGTTTGATGGAGGCGTATGCGCAGGACAGCAACCCGCGCAAATTCGACCTGGGCGTTGGCGTCTACAAGGATGCCCAAGGCCTGACGCCGATCCCTGAGGCGGTGAAAATCGCCGAAGCGCGCCTGGTCGAAAGCCAGGACACCAAGACTTACATCGGCGGCCACGGCAACCCGCTATTCGGTAAAGTCATCAACGAGCTGGTGCTGGGTGGCGACTCGAAGCTGATTGCCGAACAACGTGCTGGCGCCACGCAGACCCCGGGCGGCACCGGTGCCCTGCGTCTGGCCGCTGACTTCATCGCCCAGTGCCTGCCGGGCAAAGGCGTATGGCTGAGCAACCCGACCTGGCCGATCCACGAAACCATCTTCGCCGCAGCCGGGGTCAAGGTCAGCCACTACCCATACGTGGGCAGTGACAACCGTCTCGACGTCGAAGCCATGCTCGCCGTGCTCAATGAAGTGCCCAAAGGCGATGTGGTGCTGCTGCACGCGTGCTGCCACAACCCGACCGGCTTTGACTTGAGTCACGACGACTGGCAGCGCGTGCTCGATGTGGTGCGCCGGCGCAACCTGCTGCCGCTGATTGACTTTGCCTACCAGGGTTTTGGCGATGGTCTGGAACAGGATGCGTGGTCGACCCGGTTGTTCGCCGCCGAAGTTCCCGAGCTGCTGATCACCAGCTCCTGCTCGAAGAACTTCGGCCTGTATCGCGACCGCACCGGGGCACTGATCGTCTGCGCGAAAAGCGCCGACAAGCTCATCGACATCCGCAGCCAACTGGCCAACATCGCCCGTAACCTGTGGTCGACGCCACCGGATCACGGTGCTGCTGTAGTCGCGACCATCCTCGCCGACCCGGAGCTGAAAGCGCGCTGGGCCGATGAAGTGGAAGCCATGCGTTTGCGCATTGCGCAACTGCGCAGCGGCCTGGTCGAAGCGCTGGAGCCTCACGGTTTGCGTGAGCGTTTTGCGCACATTGGCGTGCAGCGCGGCATGTTCTCCTACACCGGCCTGTCGCCGGAGCAAGTCAAACAACTGCGCGAGCATCACAGCGTGTACATGGTCAGCTCGGGCCGGGCGAACGTCGCCGGTATCGATGCCACCCGCCTTGCGCTGCTGGCTCAGGCTATCGCTGACGTCAGCCAATAACACCGCAATAACCTGTAGGAGCTGCCGAAGGCTGCGATCTTTTGATCTTGTTTCTAAAGCAGGATCAAAAGATCGCAGCCTCCGGCAGCTCCTACAGTTGATCGTTCCCACGCTCCGCGTGGGAATGCAGCCCGGGACGCTCTGCGTCCCAACAGCGGACGCAGAGCGTCCATTGAGGCATTCCCACGCAGAGCGTTGGAGCGATCAATCTCTCCTCTGGGCCTCCCCTGCGGCCATCTGTCGCATTATTTTGAATTAAAAGTCTGATTGTCATTTTTCCTGCTGTATCCTGCGCAGGCTTTCCAAAAGCGCGGATCGACCAGATCTATCAACAGACTTAGCGAGGAGCGCAACCATGCACGAGATTCCTAATCTCCCCTTCCCAAGCCTGCACGTACCTGAGCAGACGACCACGCAACAAGCCGGCGCGGGGCAGCCCGAGCCGAAAGAAGCCGTTGAGAGCCGTCCGGCCGACAACGAAGAGTAAGACCCGTCGTACAGACCGTGTGGAAAGCGCTAACATGCGCTTTCCACACTGCCTGAAACTTCGAGCCCGCCATGACCGACGAATTCTCTGAAAGCCAAGCCGCCGTACTGATCGGCGCCACCGAGAAAATGATCGACATCTGGAACCGGCTCTCTCCCGAGAAACAAGCCGCCCTGCTCGCTCGATTTGGCAGCGAAGAAAATGCCCTGGCGGCGCTGGTCACCACGCAACTGGTTGCCCCGGCCAAGTCCTGAAGCGACCACCGGGTAAATAGTTTTACTTTTCCCGCCCCAGAGTGCTCCGCGCCGGTATCATAAGCAGCCTATCTAATCTGCCGTTCCCGTGGATCGTTACCCATGTCGTCCTCTATGTCCGAGCCCCAGCGCCCCCTGGCGGTTACGCTGCAAGTCGTTTCCATCGTCCTCTTCACCTTTATCGGTTACCTGAACATCGGCATTCCGCTGGCGGTGCTGCCCGGCTATGTCCACAGCGATCTCGGTTTCGGCGCGGTGATCGCCGGCCTGGTGATCAGCGTGCAATACCTCGCCACCCTGCTCAGCCGCCCGTATGCCGGCAAGATCATCGACAACCAGGGCAGCAAACGCGCCGTGATGATTGGCCTCGCCGGTTGTGGTTTGAGCGGCGTGTTCATGCTGATTTCGGCGTGGACACCGAACCTGCCGACACTCAGCCTGATCAGCCTGTTGATCGGTCGACTGGTATTGGGCAGCGCCGAAAGCCTGGTGGGCTCAGGCTCGATTGGCTGGGGCATTGGCCGCGTGGGCGCGGCAAACACGGCCAAGGTGATTTCCTGGAACGGCATCGCCAGTTACGGCGCACTGGCGGTCGGCGCGCCGTTCGGCGTGTGGCTGGTCGGCCAGTTGGGTTTGTGGAGCATGGGCGTCAGCATCATCTTGCTCGCCGCGCTGGGGCTGCTGTTGGCCTGGCCGAAAACACCGGCACCGATTGTCGCCGGCGAGCGCCTGCCGTTCATGCATGTGCTCGGCAAAGTGTTTCCCCACGGGTGCGGCCTCGCGCTGGGCTCGATCGGTTTCGGCACCATCGCCACGTTCATCACCCTGTATTACGCGACGCAGCATTGGGAAAACGCGGTGCTGTGCCTGAGCCTGTTCGGCGCCAGCTTCATTGGCGCGCGCCTGCTGTTTGGCAACTTGATCAATCGCCTCGGTGGCTTCCGCGTGGCGATTGCCTGCCTGTCAGTGGAAACCCTCGGCCTGCTGCTGTTGTGGCTGGCGCCGGACGCGCACTGGGCATTGGCCGGTGCGGCGTTAAGTGGTTTCGGCTTCTCGCTGGTGTTCCCGGCGCTGGGCGTGGAGGCGGTGAACCTGGTACCGGCATCCAGCCGTGGCGCGGCGGTCGGCGCTTATTCACTGTTCATCGATTTGTCGCTGGGGATCACCGGCCCACTGGCCGGGGCGATTGCCGCAGGATTCGGCTTTGCCTCGATCTTCCTCTTCGCCGCCCTCGCCGCGTTGAGCGGACTGGCGTTAAGCGTGTATCTGTACAAGCACACCACCAAGTATCGCGAGGACTAGAAATCCACCTTGCCGCGCCCGGCCTTGATGCTGCCGCGCTTGGTCTTCGATTCAAGCCGACGCTTCTTGGAGCCGAGGGTCGGTTTGGTCGGGCGACGTTTCTTTTCGACTTTGGTGGCGATGAGGATCAGCTCGACCAGTCGTTCCAGCGCATCGGCGCGGTTGGCCTCCTGCGTACGATATTGCTGCGCTTTGATGATCAACACGCCGTCGCTGGTGATGCGACTGTCGCGCAGCGCCAGCAGCCGTTCCTTGTAGAACTCGGGCAAGGACGAGGCCGGGATGTCGAAGCGCAGGTGCATGGCGCTGGAGACCTTGTTGACGTTCTGCCCGCCGGCGCCTTGCGCGCGGATGGCGGTCAATTCGATCTCGGCATCCGGCAGATGCACATTGTTGGAAATCACCAGCATGGAGAAGCGTCCGTATTCAGAGCGTGCAGGATACCGCGAAACCGATGCGAGGCCTGACGAAGATCCCCTGTAGGAGTGAGCCTGCTCGCGATAGCGGTGTATCAGTAGACGAATTTGTACCTGACACACTGCTATCGCGAGCAGGCTCACTCCTACAGGGGTTTTGTGTGAATCCTGAAAATGACAAACCCGGCACTTGGCCGGGTTTGTTGTTTCTGCGCGCGCGATTATTTGGCGGTCGCAGGCACCGCAGCTTGCGCACTGCGCTTGTTCTTGATCACGTAGCAAACCCACATGAACACGACCCACACCGGAATCGCGTACACCGAGATCTGAATCCCCGGGATCAACAGCATCACGCCAAGGATGAACACCACGAACGCCAGGCAGACATAGTTGCCGTACGGGTACCACAGGGCCTTGAACAGCGGCGTCTGCTTCGTTTTGTTCATGTGTTGACGGAACTTGAAGTGCGAGAAGCTGATCATCGCCCAGTTGATCACCAACGTCGCAACCACCAGCGACATCAGCAGTTCCAGCGCACTGTGCGGGATCAGGTAGTTCAGCAACACCGCAATCACGGTCACCGCTGCCGAAGCCAGAATCGAACGCACCGGCACGCCGCGCTTGTCGATCTTCGCCAGACCTTTCGGCGCATCGCCCTGCTCGGCCATGCCCAGCAGCATACGGCTGTTGCAGTAGGTGCCGCTGTTGTACACCGACAATGCCGCAGTCAGTACCACGAAGTTGAGGATGTGCGCGGCGGTGTTGCTGCCGAGCATCGAGAACACTTGTACGAACGGGCTGCCGCTGTAGGAATCACCGGACGCATTGAGGGTTTCCAGCAGGCTGTCCCATGGGGTCAGCGACAGCAGGATCACCAGTGCACCGATGTAGAAAATCAGGATCCGGTAGATCACCTGGTTGATCGCTTTCGGGATCACGGTTTTTGGCTTGTCGGCTTCCGCTGCGGTGAAACCGAGCATTTCCAGACCACCGAAGGAGAACATGATGATCGCCATGGCCATCACCAGACCGCTGACGCCGTTGGGGAAGAACCCACCGTGGGACCACAGGTTGCTCACCGAGGCTTGCGGGCCGCCGTTGCCGCTGACCAGCAGGTAGCTGCCCAGCGCAATCATGCCGACGATTGCCACGACCTTGATGATTGCGAACCAGAATTCGGCCTCACCGAAGACTTTGACGTTGGCCAGGTTGATCGCATTGATCAGCACGAAGAAGGCTGCCGCAGAAGCCCAGGTCGGAATGTCCGGCGCCCAGTAGTGAATGTACTTGCCGACCGCGGTCAGCTCCGACATGCCTACCAGGATGTACAGAATCCAGCAGTTCCAGCCCGACAGGAAGCCGGCGAAGCCACCCCAGTACTTGTGCGCGAAATGGCTGAAGGAACCGGCCACCGGCTCTTCGACGATCATTTCGCCCAACTGGCGCATGATCATGAAGGCGATGAAGCCGCAGATGGCATAGCCGAGGATCATCGACGGGCCGGCGGATTTGAGCACCCCGGCCGAGCCGAGGAACAATCCGGTACCGATCGCGCCACCGAGGGCGATCAGTTGAATGTGGCGATTTTTCAGGCCGCGTTTAAGCGTACCTGATTGCGAGGGTTGTCCACTCATGAAAAAGGTCTCACGCAAGGTTTGATGATGTTCAGTAGACGTTGCTGCAAGGTTGCGATTTCAGGCAGCCCCGATCAAACCCCAGCGCAGGCACCAGGAGTTCAGCTCATTTACAACGGTCATGCGTCACCTGTTTGTTTTTATCTGTGACGAAATCGAACCCGAAACGCTTGTGGCGCCACGGAGTGAACAAGGCGGTTAGCCTTGAGATTTGCGCGATTACGCAGAGGGTCACAGTTAAAACGCGGCGCATTGTACACCGCTAACCCCCTGCTGCCAGACCCCGCTGGATCAGCGTGGCGGTTGCCGGGATTGCGTGTGTCCGCCACGAGAACCTCGGGCGGCTGCAAAAATTGAGTCAGGCCTTTGCAAGCCATCGACGCGGACGAGGAAAAAACCGTCCCACGGAGAGAAGTGGAAATCAGTCACGGCGTTCATTGCGCCTCCTTGTTGTTATGCACCTGCACGACAGGCATGGGGCGCATCACACCCTGCAAATGCCTTTGAAACAAGCGCGCCAGAGCCTCGCAAGGCGCCTGGCAGGCAAGGCTTCGGCAGCTTTTCCTTACAGCGCCCGCACCGAGGTTGATTCACTGGGTTTTACCGCGGTTTTCGTAAATATTTCTTTACGCTACGTAACGAATAATTTCCTCTTCAGAGATTTCTGTAGGACGTCTGCAAATTGACGGTAGCAAGCTTGCTAATGAAATTGGTCGCTAGTTTTTTGTTTTTAAATAAGAAAAACGCAGCCTAAAAACAGAACAAAAAGTCTATTTAAATTTTAAATAAATAATTTTTTGCATTACAAAAAACCTTGAACTAGGTTCTTCACGTCTCGCCGGCCACCTCGACCGGCCAGTCACAACCGTGAAAGTCATCTAGGAGATCGACCATGCAACTGGAAAAAGACTTGGACACCGAACTGCAGCTGGACGAATGGTTTGAAGCACCGACCCACGAGGCGGCTGTGGAAATGATGCAAGCCGACGCGGTGGTTCCGTTCGGCACGGCGATGTGGCCTCTGTAAGACATCCCGGGCAGGCACGATCCGGCCGGTCGTGCCTGCCGCTTTCTTCACGGTCAGTCAGGGAGGACTCATGGATAAGCCCCGCGCGATCTCGCATTTCCTTTACTACCTCGAACATCACCCAGCCCTTGCCGGCCTCGACTCGGCAAAGGTACTGCTCGGCCATACGGCTGATTACGCAGCGCTGGCCGGCGCCATCGCCGAACAGGCTGGCGATCATCCACGCTTCACGTTCAGCGCCCGGCGCCTGGACCTCGACAGCACCGCGACGCTGACTTCGGCAATCACCGACAGCGATCTGTACATTTTCTTCTACGACTCTTCCACCCTGCCCAACCCGCGCCCAGAAGGCCCGGAGTTTGTCCGTGCGCTGCAAGGCGTGATGGCGGAAAACTGGAAGAAGTCGCTGCTGTTCAAGGACTACGGCGAGTATTTCTACGACACCTTCAGCGTCACGCCGCAGCGGATTGCCGGTCTGAACAGCCATTTGATCCAGCGCATGTCCCACGCGACCACGCTGAGTTTCAAGGACGATGACGGCTCATGGTTTGAAACGCCGCTGAGCAGCATCAAGAAATGGACCGACATCAACGGTGTCGGCAACTTCGACCTCGCGCCGGGTGAAATAGCCACGCACAGCGAGGCCATAAACGGCCATGTGAAATTCAAGGGCACGTTCCTCAGCACCATCCCGTTTGCGCGCAAATACGGCGTGCTGGAATCGCCGCTGGAACTGTGGATCGAGAATTCGACCATCAGCCGCATCGCCACTGATGTGCCGGGGCTGGAGCATGATTTCAACAAGTATCTGGATGCCAATCCGTCGAATCGGCGGATTGAAGAGTTGGGGATTGGCACCAATGAAGGCGTGAAGGATTTGTATGCGCGCAATGCCGGGTTTGAGGAGCGGCATTGTGGGTTGCATCTGGGGTTGGGTGGCGGGGCCAAGGGCAGTCATCACCTGGACTTGATCTTCTCGGGCGGGGTGCTGGCGCTGGATGACAAGCCGGTGTTTGATGGGCGCTTTGTGTTTTAGGGCCGGCACCTGATCGTTCCCACGCTCCGCGTGGGAATGCAGCCCGGGACGCTCCGCGTCCCTCTAGAGCCGAACGCGGAGCGTCCGTTGAGGCATTCCCACGCAGAGCGTTGGAACGATCGGTGTGCGCCAGACGAAAAAAAACGCCAACCCTGCGGTTGGCGTTTTTTCATTCGGCGCTAAACCCGATCACTCAGGCTTCTTGCGACCAAACCCCGGACGCTGACCAGACCCTGCCGGTGCGCCGCGACGCTTGCCCGACGGCTTGTCGCCATCAGCCAGCTTGATCCCCGGACGCTTCGGCGCAGGCTTGGCCGGGCGCTTGTTGGTGGTGTCTGCTGGACGATCCGCCACTGGCGTGCCACGACCGGCAGGTGCACCACGCTCGCCACGCTCAGTACGACCGTTGGCCGGACGCGGAGCGCGCTCGCCGTCGCGGGCAACCGGCTTGCGACCTGGACGCTCGCCTTCGATCTGCGGCTCGCGGCTAGGACGTGGGCCGGTCGGCGCGCCAGCGGCTGGACGCAGCGTGCGTACGCGCTCGGTCTTGCCCATTGGGCGCGACGATTTGCGCTGCATACGCTCAAGCTTGTCTTTGCTCTTGGCGTTGAGTTGCGGCATCGCCACCGGCGTCAGGCCGACTTCAGCACTGAGAATGTCGACTTCGTACTGGCTCATTTCGCGCCAGCGGCCCATCGGCAGGTCGGAATTGAGGAACACCGGACCGAAACGCACGCGCTTCAGACGGCTGACCACCAGACCTTGCGATTCCCACAGGCGACGAACCTCACGGTTACGACCTTCCATCACCACGCAGTGGTACCAGTGGTTGAAGCCTTCGCCACCCGGCGCCTGCTTGATGTCGGTGAACTTGGCCGGGCCGTCTTCCAGCACCACGCCCGCTTTCAGACGCTCGATCATTTCGTCGTCGACTTCACCGCGTACACGCACGGCGTACTCACGGTCCATCTCGTAGGACGGGTGCATCAGGCGGTTGGCCAGCTCACCGTCGGTGGTGAACATCAGCAGACCAGTGGTGTTGATGTCGAGACGACCGATGTTGATCCAGCGGCCTTCTTTCGGACGCGGCAGCTTGTCGAACACGGTCGGACGGCCTTCCGGGTCGTCACGGGTGCAGATCTCGCCATCGGGTTTGTTGTACATGATCACGCGGCGTACCGATTCGGCCGCCTCTTCGCGCTTGATCACCTTGCCATCAATGGTGATGGCGTCGTGCATGTCGACGCGCAGGCCGAGGGTGGCGTCTTTGCCATTGACCTTGATCCGGCCCTGGCTGATCCAGGATTCCACGTCACGGCGCGAGCCGACGCCGATACGGGCGAGGACTTTCTGCAGTTTTTCGCCTGCTGGGCCGATTTCCTGGTCGTCTTTCTGATTGATGTCACTCATCTGGGCACCTCCCGGTGTGGTCTGTTCAGGCGCTCTGAATTGAGCGCCTGAAGCATTGAAATCTGGGTTCTCGGCCGAAGGGATCGGCGAAGGGTCGCGAATCATACGCGGATGTGCGCCGTCGCGCATCAGAGACTAGCTGATCGATCGACAGTTATTTCTTTTTCCGCCGACCGGCGCCACCAAGTTTGATCAGGCGCAGTGCGGCTTCGGCCAGTACGGTGCGCTTGTCGTCCTTGTCGAGTTTCTTCCAGGCCTTGATTTCACGCTTGCTGCGGCCGCAGCCGAGGCAGATGTCGTCGGTGAATTTGCAGACGCTGATGCAGGGGTCTTTGGTGGAACTCATCGCCTTCTCCGGAAAAACACAAATCCTTTGTAGGAGTGAGCCTGCTCGCGATTGCGGTGTGTCAGTCGACATCTTCTTGGCAGATACACCGCAATCGCGAGCAGGCTCACTCCTACAGGGGGTTCGCGGTGTCCTTGGAATCGCATCAGTCTTCGAACTCGCGGCGTTCGGCTTCGATCGCTTCGGCCAGGGCGCGGGCTTCGGCTTCTTCTTCGCTTAGCTCCGGCTTTGGCGTGGGTTGTTCGAGGGCAGCGACGGCGGCCAACAATTTCTCGCGGGCCTCAGCGACGCCGAGAATGTCCTCTTCCGGTTCGGCTTCGGGCACAGCTTCGAGTTCAACTTCGATGGTTGGCTCGGCGATCTGTGGCTCAGGCTCAGACTCAACTTCTGCTTCAACCGTCGGTGCCTCACCATCCGCCGCATCGCGCAGCAAATCGTCGAAGTCGGTCTTGATCCCCTCCTCCATGCTGTCCAGTTCCAGCAACAGCGTATGGAAACTGGTTTCCTCTTTCTCCTCCTCGGGCTCGGCGCTGGCGTCGGCCAACTCCTGCAAACTCTGCGGCACCGGTGCGTCGTCAAAATCGAGCACCGGGTCGGTTTCCATTTCGCGCAGTTCGGCCAATGGCGGCAGGTCTTCGAGGTTTTTCAGGTTGAAGTGATCGAGAAACATCTTGGTAGTCGCAAACATTGCCGGTTTACCCGGCACATCACGATAACCAACAACACGAATCCACTCGCGCTCCAGCAAGGTTTTGACGATGTTGCTGTTCACCGCCACACCGCGCACGTCTTCGATCTCGCCACGGGTGATCGGCTGGCGATAGGCGATCAATGCAATGGTTTCCAGTAGCGCACGGGAATAGCGCTGCGGGCGCTCCTCCCAGAGTCGGCCGACCCACGGCGAAAACTTCTCGCGAATCTGCAAACGGTAGCCCGACGAGACTTCCTTGAGCTCGAACGCGCGGCCCTCGCAGGACTTGCCCAGCAGCGTCAGGGCTTTCTTGAAGACCGCAGGCTCAGGCCGCTCGCCTTCTTCAAACAGTTCAAACAGGCGCTCAAGGGATTGCGGCTTTCCCGAGGCCAACAGAAAGGCTTCAAGCAGGGGCGCCAGCTCGCGGGGTTCAGTCAGGTTCATGTTTCGACTCGTTATTCGGCTCGGGCTCGCACGTGGATCGCGGCGAACGGCTCATTCTGCACCAGCTCGACCAAGGATTCCTTGACCAGTTCAAGGATCGCCATAAAGGTCACTACCACACCCAGCCTGCCCTCTTCGGCGGTGAACAGCTCGACAAACGGTACAAAACCGCCGCCCTTGAGCCGTTCCAGCACATCGCTCATGCGCTCGCGGGTGGACAATGCCTCACGGCTGACCTGGTGGCTTTCAAACATATCGCCACGGCGCAGCACTTCGGCCATGCACATCAAAATCTCTTCCAGCGCCACGTCCGGCAACAGCTTGCGCGCGCGGGCTTCCGGGGCGTCGAGCTTGGGCACGATCACGTCGCGACCGACCCTGCTCAAGCCGTCGATGCCTTCAGCGGCGGCCTTGAAGCGCTCGTATTCCTGCAAGCGGCGGATCAGTTCGGCGCGCGGGTCATCTTCTTCGTCTTCGACGGTTTCGGCGCGCGGCAGCAGCATGCGCGATTTGATCTCGGCGAGCATCGCGGCCATCACCAGATACTCGGCGGCGAGTTCCAGACGCACCGACTGCATCAACTCGACATAGCCCATGTACTGGCGGGTGATTTCCGCCACAGGGATGTCGAGGATGTTGATGTTCTGTTTGCGGATCAGGTACAGCAGCAGGTCGAGCGGGCCTTCGAAAGCTTCAAGAAAGACTTCCAGGGCATCCGGCGGGATATACAGGTCCAGCGGCATTTCCATGACCGCCTGACCATAGACCATGGCAAACGGCAGCTCCTGCTGGGCGCCGGCCTGGGGATCGACTACGGTTTCCACTGCGGACATTCAGGCCTCGACCATGAACGGCGTCGGATCGCCGCAACCGACGCGCACGACTTCCGGGTCATCGCCGGTCAGGTCGATCACGGTGGAAGCTTTGATACCACCGAAACCGCCATCGATGATCAGGTCCACCTGGTGTTCAAGCAATTGGCGCATTTCATGGGGATCGCTCAGCGGGTCTTCATCGCCAGGCATGATCAGGGTCACGCTCATCAGCGGCTCGCCAAGTTCGGCCAGCAGTGCCAGCGCGATCGGCTGGCTAGGTACGCGCAGGCCGATGGTGCGTTTCTTCGGATGCAGCAACAGCCGGGGCACTTCGCGAGTGGCATTGAGGATGAAGGTGTAAGGCCCCGGCAGATGGGCTTTGAGAATACGAAAGGTACCGGTGTCGATCTTGGCGTAGTTACCCAGTTGCGACAGGTCACTGCAGATCAGCGCGAAGTTGTGTTTGTCATCGAGCTGACGCAGGCGGCGCACGCGCTCAATGGCGGTCTTGTCGCCGATCTGGCAACCGATCGCATAGGAAGAGTCCGTGGGATACACCACCACCCCACCTTTGCGGATGATCTCGACCGCCTGTTTGATCAGGCGCGCTTGCGGGTTTTCCGGATGTATCTGGAAAAATTGACTCACATTTTCTACCTGTTCAGACGGCGGCAATAACTGTGTCATGTTTGAACCGACACCACAGGGGTGGAAGGTCCTCGGGAACCGGCCGGTACTGGCCGATCTCGGACCAGCCGCCAGGGCCATGGAAGTCACTGCCGGCGCTGACCAGCAGACCGAACTCACGGGCAAGGATTGCCAGGCTGCCGACCTGTTCCGCAGGCTGATGGCCATTGACCACCTCGATTGCATGCCCGCCTGCTTGAATATAGTCGGCAATCAGCTTTCGGCGCTTGCTGCGAGTGAAATCGTAGTGCCACGGGTGCGCCAGGCTGACCCAGGCATTGGCGGCGCGCAACGTGCCGACGGTGTCTTCCAGCGTCGGCCAATGCAATTTGACGTCACCGAGCTTGCCGGCGCCGAGCCATTTGCGAAATGCCTCGGCGCGATCCTTTACAAAACCTTCACGCACCATCCAGTCAGCGAAATGCGGACGGGCCGGGGCGTTGCCGCTGTCGCCCAGTTCCTGCTGCACCTGCCGGGCGCCTTCAAGGGCACCGGGCATGCCCTTGAGGGCGAGCTTGCGGCTTATTTCTTCCGACCGCAGCCAGCGGCCATCGTGCAATTTGGCGATGGCCTCGACCAACGGCGCGGCGTTGACGTCGAAACCGTAGCCCAGCACATGAATGGTCGCGCCGCCCCAGGTACAGGACAATTCGACACCGTTGACCAGTTGCATCCCCAGTTCATTGGCGGCCGTGCGCGCTTCGGCCAGGCCTTCGAGGGTGTCGTGGTCAGTCAACGACAGGACTCGCACGCCGTTCTCGAACGCACGCGCAACCAGAACCGCAGGCGCCAGGGCGCCATCGGAGGCCGTGCTATGGCAGTGCAAATCTACATTCACGGAGAGTTGTAACCTCAAATCAGCTGGCGCTATCGCGCGCCCATATGTTTGTTATTATGCCGCCACATCCAGCTTCTGGCTCTCACTGTGAAACAATTCATCGATTTCATCCCGCTTCTGCTGTTCTTCATCGTTTACAAACTTGATCCACGGGTTGTCGACATCGCTGGCCATGAAGTGACTGTAGGCGGTATTTACAGCGCCACGGCGATGCTGATCATCAGTTCCCTGGTGGTGTATGGCGCGTTGTTCATCAAACAGCGCAAGCTGGAAAAGAGCCAATGGCTGACCCTGATCGCCTGTCTGGTGTTCGGCAGCCTGACGCTCGCCTTCCATAGCGAGACCTTCCTCAAGTGGAAAGCGCCGGTGGTCAACTGGCTGTTCGCTGTTGCTTTCATCGGCAGCCACTTCATTGGTGACCGCTTGCTGATCAAACGCATCATGGGTCACGCGCTGACCCTGCCGGATCCGGTCTGGACCCGTCTGAACATCGCCTGGATCGCCTTTTTCCTGTTCTGCGGCGCTGCCAACCTGTTCGTCGCCTTCACCTTCCAGAGCATCTGGGTCGATTTCAAGGTGTTCGGCAGCCTGGGCATGACCGTGCTGTTCCTGGTCGCACAGGGCATTTACCTGTCGCGCCACCTGCACGACGCCGATACCACAACACCAAAAACCGAGGACTGACATGCTCTACGCAATCATTGCCACCGACGTCGCCAACTCGCTGGAAGCACGCCTGGCAGCACGCCCTGCGCATCTGGAACGCCTGCAAGCGCTCAAGGGTGAGGGCCGCATCGTATTGGCCGGCCCGCACCCGGCCGTCGACAGCAATGATCCGGGCGCAGCGGGTTTCACCGGCAGCCTGATCGTCGCCGAATTCGACTCCCTGAGCGCTGCGCAGGCGTGGGCTGACGCCGATCCGTACATCGCCGCTGGCGTCTACGCCAACGTCGTCGTCAAGCCGTTCAAGCAAGTCCTGCCGTAACTTTCCTGCGCAAGTCTCTCCCACGCGATGAACCTTGTCGGTTCATCGCGTTCTCAATCGCTCATTATTCTCGTTTGCCTGCCGACAACCTGCCCAATATCCATTTGGAAGCAGGTGTAGCGATGCGCAAGGGTCCGTTGTGTCTGATGTTGGTCTCGTTGTCGATGATGACGCCCGCCCATGGTGAGGAATCCACCGAAGGCGGCAGCTCCACGCCATTGTCGCTGAGTGCCGGCAGCCAGATCACCGAACTGCAGCAGCGCCTCAAGGCCAGCGAGCAGCAACGGGAAGAATTGAGCAAACAACTGCAAACTGCCGACAACACCCGCGAAAGCGCCCAGCTCGCCCGGCTGCGCCAAGAGAACCAGCGCCTCAAGCTGCAACTCAAGGAAGCCCAGGCCAGCCCGGTGCCGCGACTGTTGACCGACCAGCAGCAGTGGTTCGTCACGGGAGCAGGAGTAGCGCTATTGGCGCTGCTCTGCGGTATCTTTGCCAGTGGAGCAAGCCGAAAACGTCGGCAATGGCTAAATTGAGTGAGTCATGAGCGAGCTGTTATTGATTGATGATGACCAGGAGTTGTGCGAACTCCTGAGTAGCTGGCTGAGCCAGGAAGGCTTTCAGGTCCGTGCCTGCCACGATGGCCAGAGTGCCCGCAAGGCTTTGGCTGAAACCGCCCCGGCAGCGGTGGTGCTGGACGTGATGCTGCCTGACGGCAGCGGTCTGGAACTGCTCAAGCAACTGCGCAACGATCACGCTGACCTGCCGGTTCTGATGCTCTCGGCCCGTGGCGAGCCGCTGGACCGTATCCTCGGCCTGGAGCTGGGCGCCGATGATTACCTGGCCAAACCCTGCGACCCGCGCGAACTGACCGCGCGCCTGCGTGCCGTATTGCGGCGCAGTCATCCGGCTGCCGTGTCGACTCAGCTTGAGCTGGGCGACCTGAGTTTCAGCCCGGTGCGCGGTGTGGTCAGCATCGACGAGAAAGAGCTGACCCTGACCGTTTCCGAAAGTCGCCTGCTCGAAGCGCTGCTCAAGCAACCCGGCGAGCCGCTGGACAAACAGGAACTGGCGCAGCTCGCCCTCGGTCGCAAGCTGACCCTGTACGACCGCAGCCTCGACATGCACGTCAGCAACCTGCGCAAAAAGATCGGCCCCCACTCCGACGGCCGCCCGCGCATCGTCGCCCTGCGCAGCCGGGGTTACTACTACAGCCTCTGAACCTCCCACTTGTAGGAGTGAGCCTGCTCGCGATAGCAGTGTGTCAGTCGACATGTTCTTGCCAGATACACCGCTATCGCGAGCAGGCTCACTCCTACAAAGTGTGTTTGTCAGGTCGGACGCGAAGCGTCTTTACCCAAGCTTTACGTAGCGCTGACCGCCGCTGACCTTGATCTCCGTAATCTGAACTCATCCGGAACGTACCGGGAACGAGACAAGGAGATACACCATGCGCAAGACTCTTATCGCTCTGATGTTCGCTGCCGCTCTGCCAACCGTCGCCATGGCGATGCCGCAAGACGGCGGTCCGATGGGTGGCCCGCTCGACGGCCCACGCCACGGCGGTCAGATGCACGGCATGCACGGCAAAGGCCCGTACAGCCAACTCGACCTCTCCCGCGAGCAGCGCGAGCAGATTCGCAAGATCATGGGCGAGCAGATGCACGAGCGTAAGCAAGTGGTCGACAAATACCTGGAAAAACTCTCGCCGGCTGACCAGAAAGCCATGAAGGACGAGATGGCGGCCAACCACAAGAAAGCCGAATCCGATGTCCGCGCCGTGTTGAAACCGGATCAACAGAAGAAATTCGACGAGATCCAGAAGAAACAGGCTGAACGCCGCGCCGAATGGGCCGAGTTCAAAGCGTGGAAAGCGCAACAGGCGCAAAAAGCGCAATAATGTTCTGACCCATGGCCCATCGGCCAAACCCGATGGGCCTGTTTTCATCGATCCAAATGTAGGAGTGAGCCTGCTCGCGATAGCGGTGTGTCAGTTGACAGATTTTTGTCTGACCCACCGCTATCGCGAGCAGGCTCGCTCCTACAGGGATTTGTGTTTGTTTTGAGGATTTTCTGTGCGTTCACTGTTCTGGCGTATTCTCGCGAGCTTCTGGCTGGCCATCGCTCTGGTGGCAGGGCTGTCGATTCTGCTCGGGCACATGCTCAATCAGGACGCGTGGATCCTTAGCCGTCATCCCGGCCTCAAAACCCTCGCCGGCGAGTGGACACAAACCTACGAAGCCCAGGGCGAGGAAGCCGCGCAGGACATCCTCGAACAGCGCAAACGCCAATATCACATCGACGTTCAAGTGCTCAACGAAAGCGGCGATCCGGTGGTGCGCGGCACTTTCCCCCGGCGCGCGGCGGCCTTCGAAGCACGACAGAACAACGATGACCGCCGTCTGCCATGGCGACGCCTGACCGACGAGTTCACCAGTGAAAAAACCGGCGACACCTACCTGTTCATCTACCGCATCCCCCACCCTGAACTCGACGCCTGGCACCGCGAAAGCCTGCTCTGGCCGTTGAGTGCGCTGGGCATCGCACTGGTGGTACTGACCCTGTTCAGTTTGCTCGTGACCTTCTCGATCACCCGCCCGCTCAGCCGTTTGCGCGGCGCCGTGCATGATCTGGGGCAGACCACTTATCAGCAGAACAGCCTGGCGAAACTGGCCAATCGTCGCGATGAATTTGGCGTGCTGGCCACTGACTTCAACCGCATGGGCGCGCGTCTGCAAAGCCTGATCGGCAGCCAACGTCAGTTGCTGCGCGACGTCTCCCATGAACTGCGCTCACCGTTGGCGCGGCTGCGCATTGCCTTGGCGCTGGCCGAACGGGCCAACCCTGAAGAACGGGAAAAACTTTGGCCACGACTGACCCGCGAGTGTGATCGGCTGGAAGCGTTGATCAGTGAAATTCTGGTGCTGGCACGGGTCGATGCTGACAATGCCAGTGCTGAAGAAGTGGATCTGAATGCATTGCTTGGCACGTTGCAGAAAGATGCACAACTTGGATCGCCCGAGCAGACGGTGCGTCTCGATGCCGATCCGCAACTGCACCTGAAGGGCTGGCCGACCATGATCGAGCGTGCGGTCGATAATCTGCTGCGCAATGCCCAGCGCTTCAACCCGCAAGATCAGGCGATCGAGATGCAAGCCTCGCGTCAGGGTGAAAAAATCATCGTCAGTGTGCGTGACCACGGACCGGGCGTGCTAGCCGAACATCTGAGTCAGTTGGGCGAGCCGTTTTACCGGGCGCCGGGGCAGACGGCGGCGGGACATGGCCTGGGCCTGGCAATTGCCCGGCGGGCGGCGGAGCGCCATGGTGGGAGTTTGATGTTGGCCAATCATCCGCAGGGCGGATTTATTGCCAGCCTGGAGTTGCCATTGGTGCCGGGTGCGGTGGTGCAACCCTAAGAGCCGCCCGCCCCAGAAAAGCCCCTCACCCCAGCCCTCTCCCAGAGGGAGAGGGAGCCGAACGAGGTGTCTTGCGTCAGACATCGACCTGAAACACCGAGTTGATTATGGATTCGACAGAACCGTAATCCGCGTCGATTCTGGATTCAGCGAAGAGCGTTCAGGTCGGCGTACCTCTACAGCATCCCCCAATCAGTCCCCTCTCCCCCCGGGAGAGGGTTAGGGTGAGGGGCTTTTGATCTTCAGGCGATGGCGGGCCAGGCACTAACAAACTCAACCAGATCAACCTTCTCCGCCACACGCGGTTCTTTCTGCGGTGTGCCGAGGTAAAGGAACGCAATCACCTCTTCGCCCTCCGCCAGCCCCAAACCTTTGGCTACGTGCTGCGAATAAGCCAAGTCCCCCGTGCGCCACACCGCACCAATCCCTTGCGCATACGCCGCCAGCAAAATCCCGTGCGCCGCACAGCCTGCAGCCAGCAACTGCTCGGCTTTCGGATACTTGACGTGCTCCTGCAGTTTGGCGATCACCACAACCACCAGCGGCGCACGCAGCGGGCCGTTGCGGGCCTTGTCGATCATCGCTTCGGTGACTTCGCCTTCCTGCATCTGTGCAGCCTGAGCCAGCAACTCGCCCATCTGCTCACGTGCCGCGCCTTCGACCGTCAAGAAACGATACGGCTGCAAATGCCCGTGATCCGGTGCACGCAAGGCGGCACCAAACAGGGCTTCGCGCTGCTCGGCAGTGGGGGCCGGTTCGACCAGACGTGGAACGGAAACACGGTTGAGCAACGCGTCGAGAGCCTGCATCGGCCACCTCCTGAAAAATATGTGCGGCTATTCTAGCTGTATCTGCCAACAGGATGCCGGTTTACATGCCCTGCCCCACGGGTAGAATGGCGCCCTTCCCACATCAGCCCGAGCGGACTTCATGGCGTTGCCGACCTTACGGATCATTGGTTTCATCATCGGCATCTTCCTGATCACCCTGGCTGTGGCCATGGTCGTACCGATGGCCACCCTGGTGATTTTCGAGCGCACCAGCGACCTGCCGTCGTTCCTCTGGGCGAGCATGATCACCTTCGTCGCCGGCCTCGCGCTGGTGATTCCCGGCCGCCCCGAACACATTCATCTGCGCCCGCGCGACATGTACCTGCTGACCGTCAGCAGTTGGCTGGTGGTGTGTATCTTTGCCGCGCTGCCGTTTCTGCTGACGCAGCACATCAGTTACACCGACTCGTTTTTCGAAAGCATGTCCGGCATCACCGCGACTGGCTCGACTGTGCTCAATCATCTGGACAATATGTCCCCGGGCATTCTGATGTGGCGCTCGCTGCTGCACTGGATCGGCGGCATCGGCTTTATCGGTATGGCGGTAGCGATTCTGCCGCTGCTGCGTATCGGCGGCATGCGCCTGTTCCAGACCGAGTCCTCGGACCGCTCGGAAAAGGTCATGCCGCGCTCGCACATGGTGGCGCGGCTGATCGTGGCGGCTTATGTCGGCATCACCATCCTCGGCAGCCTGGCGTTCTGGTGGGCCGGGATGAGCCCGTTCGATGCGATCAACCACGCCATGTCGGCGATTTCCACCGGTGGCTTCTCGACCTCCGACCAGTCGCTGGCCAAGTGGACGCAACCGGCAGTGCACTGGGTTGCGGTGGTTATCATGATCCTCGGCAGCCTGCCGTTCACCCTGTACGTGGCGACGTTGCGCGGCAACCGCAAGGCGCTGATCAAGGATCAGCAGGTGCAGGGTTTGCTCGGCATGTTGCTGGTGACCTGGCTGGTGCTCGGCACCTGGTACTGGTGGACGACCAACCTGCATTGGCTGGACGCCTTGCGCCATGTGGCGTTGAACGTGACATCGGTGGTCACCACCACAGGCTTCGCCCTCGGCGACTACAGCCTGTGGGGCAACTTCTCGCTGATGCTGTTCTTCTATCTGGGCTTTGTCGGCGGCTGTTCCGGTTCGACGGCGGGCGGAATCAAGATTTTCCGTTTCCAGGTCGCCTACATCCTGCTCAAGGCCAACCTTAATCAGCTGATTCACCCACGCGCGGTGATCAAGCAAAAGTACAACGGTCACCGCCTCGACGAAGAGATCGTCCGTTCGATTCTGACTTTTTCGTTTTTCTTCGCCATCACCATCTGCGTGATCGCCCTACTGCTGTCGCTGCTCGGCGTCGACTGGATGACCGCGCTGACCGGCGCCGCCAGTACCGTGTCCGGCGTCGGCCCGGGCCTTGGCGAAACCATCGGCCCGGCGGGTAACTTCGCCACCCTGCCGGATGCGGCCAAATGGATCCTGTCATTCGGCATGCTGCTCGGCCGACTGGAGATCATTACGGTGTTTGTGCTGTGTATTCCGGCCTTCTGGCGTCACTGATCGCGTTCGGTGCCTGCAACAACCGCGTCCGGTAATCGCCGGGCGTGGTGTCGAACCAGCGGCGGAACGCGCGAAAGAAGTTGCTCGGGTCGGCAAAACCCAACAGGTAGGCGATTTCCAGCAAGGTCATGCTTGGCTGCGCCAGATATTGCTCGGCCAGTTCGCGACGAGTGTCATCGAGCAACTGCTGAAAACTCGTGCCCTCCTCCTGCAAGCGGCGCTGCAAAGTACGCTGCGACAAATGCAGGGTCTGCGCCACGGTATCGCGCTTTGGCTCACCTTGTGGCAGCAACCGGCACAGCACCTGTCGCGCTTTGTGGGTCACGCGGCTTTCGGAAAATCGTGCCAGATACTCCCCGGCAAAGCGGTCGTGCAACAGCGCCATCGCCTCGTTGGCGGTGGGCAGCGGCGCCTCCATGTCAGCGCGTTCGAAGATCAGCGCATCGTACGGTGCGTTGAACACCAATGGCGCGTGGAAGGCTTGTTTGTAGGGTTCCAGATTCTCCGGCTGATCACCCTGCACCAGCACTTTGACCGGATGCAGCGTGCGCCCGGTCAGCCAACCGCACAGACCCAACGCACAGGCCAGCGAGGCTTCGGCACTTTGCCGGGTCGGCGGCAAATGGTCGCCGTGCACGGTCAGAATCAGCGCGTAACCTTCTTCCAGCAGACGGAAACTCAGGTCGGCACTTTCAGCGATGATCCGCTGATAGCGCACCAGTCGCTGGAAGCCTTCGGCCAGGGTATTGCTCGACATCAATGCGTAGCCGGCGACATGAAACGACGCCGGTCGCACCACTTTGCCCATATTCAGGCCGATCGCCGGATTGCCGGACAACTCGACCGCCCGTTGCCAGAGTCGGGTCATGGAGTCTTGCGGGAAACGTGCATCCGGATCATCCAGAGCCGTGTAATCGAGCCCCAGTTGCTTGAACAGTACCCGGCAATCCAGGCCGTCCATCTCCAATGCTTTGACAATCCCCATCGCCCAGCTTGCAGAAGTCGTTCGTTCGCTCATGGCGTTATTCTTTTACATGATGGGCCGCATGTTACGGCCTGATTTGCGAAGGATACTAAAGTGGCGCCGATTGTCACTGGCCCACGCCAATGATCACTCTAGACTCAAATAAGCTACCCGCAGAACAACTCGTCGCCAGAACAATAACCACAGAGAACGCGGTCGTGGAAAACATCAAGCGTTTCAACAGCTTCGCTGAGTTCTATCCGTATTACCTCAGCGAACACAACAACAGCACCTGCCGGCGTCTGCACTTCATTGGCACGACGCTGGTTATTTTCATTCTCGCGATGACCATCGCCAAAGGCGCCTGGCTGCTTCTATTGGCGGTGCCATTGGCTGGCTACAGCTTTGCCTGGGTCGGGCATTTCTTTTTCGAGAAGAACCGACCGGCGACTTTTCAGCATCCCCTGTACAGCCTGCTCGGTGACTTTGTCATGTACCGCGACATGATCCTTGGTCGCGTGGCGTTCTGAATGAGGGTCAGCCAATGAATGCCAATGCCCGCTTCACCCATATGAAGGACGGCACGCAGGAAGACTGGGCGATCATCGCCGCTGACTTCAGTGCCTACGCCAAACAGTTGCCCTCACGGATCATGACTCACCTGAAATTGCTCGAAGGCGATTTCGGCGGTTTCCCGGTGGATCGCCTGACCCACTCGCTGCAAACCGCGACCCGCGCCTGGCGCGATGGCCGTGACGAGGAATACGTGGTCTGCGCGCTGCTGCACGACATCGGCGACACCTTGGGTTCGTACAACCACCCGGACATCGCCGCAGCGATTCTCAAACCGTTCGTCAGCGCCGAAAATCTGTGGATGGTCGAGAAGCACGGGGTGTTTCAGGGCTACTACTTCTTTCATCACCTGGGTATGGATCGGCACCTGCGCGAGCAATTCAAAGAGCATCCGCAGTTTCAAGCGACCGCCGAATTTTGCGCCAAATACGATGCGGCGGCGTTTGATCCGGAGTACGACACACTGCCGTTGAGTTTCTTCGAGCCGATGATGGAGCGGTTGTTTGCACAGCCGAAGAACTCGATTTACAAGGCCGCGATGGCTGAACACTCACCAGCGTGATTATCTTCGGGAACCGCTGCGCGGTTCATCGCGAGCAGGCTCACTCCTACAGTTGAAATGCGTACCCCTGTAGGAGCGAGCCTGCTCGCGATGAGGCCCTCTCAATCACCGAAGAACTAGGCAAGTTCGGCGACTTTGGCGGCCTTCAGCTCCGCCTCCCGGGCCTGAGCATCCGCCAGCCGATACAACTCGATCGTGCCATCCCAATGCTCGATCAGCGCCGTGCACGATTCCACCCAATCGCCGCAATTGAGGTAATCCACCTCCCCCACCTTGCGGATCTCGGCGTGGTGAATGTGCCCGCAGACCACGCCATGCAACTCGCGCTTAACGCACTCATGGGCAATGGCTTCTTCAAAGTCGCTGATGAAACTCACCGCGGTTTTCACCTTGTGTTTGAGGTACGCCGACAGCGACCAGTAACCGTAGCCATAGCGCGCACGCCAATGGTTGAGCCAGCGATTGAGGGTCAGGGTGAACTCGTAGGCCGAATCGCCGAGGAAGGCCAGCCAGCGATGATATCGGGTGATCACATCGAACTGATCGCCATGAATCACCAGCAGATGCCGGCCGTCTGCCGTGACGTGTATCGCTTCGTCGACCAATTGGATGTTGCCGAGGATCAGCTTTGAATAACGGCGTAAAAACTCGTCGTGATTGCCGGTAACGTAAATCACCTCGGTGCCGCGCTTGCTCATGGTCAGCAAGCGGCGAATCACATTGGTATGCGCCTGCGGCCAGTACATGCCACCGCGCAGTTTCCAGCCATCGATGATGTCGCCTACCAGGTAGACTTTGTCGGCATGGTAGCCTTTGAGAAACTGCGACAAGTGTTCGGCCTGGCAATCGCGCGTGCCCAGGTGCACGTCGGAAATCCACAGGGTTCGCACCCGTTGTTTGCGGCTGGGTCTGGCGAGCTCGGCGCTGGTCATGGGCAACCCTCTGCGATGTTTTCGCCAGAGTGCGCTTGCCCGGTGAATCGACCATGACAAGCGTGAGTCAGTCCTGTGACAGCGCAGCCCGTGCCGCTCGGTGTAGACTGCAGGCCTGCCCGGAGATCTGTTCATGCGCCCGATCCTTACCCTGCGTCAGTACACCCGCGACCTGATCGTCCACAGCCACGAGCACGCCCAGTTGGTGTTCGGGCTGTCCGGCGCGCTGGACTTCGAGGTCGAAGGCTGTGGCAGCCAGGTGCGCCAGCAAAGTTTTGTGGTGATCCCTTCGGGTGCGCATCACGCGTGCGGCAGTCCCGATGGCAGTCGTTGCCTGGTGATGGACATCCCTGACGGGCAATGGCTGGTGGATTCGTTGGGTGAACATGCCGAGGCCAGCCGCCGTTTGCTCGATCAGCCTGCGCGTTTGTCGCTGGATTCGGGGCAGAGCCAATTGGTCAACTGGCTGGCGAACAGCCCGGTCAGCGATCCGCTGATCGCGCAGCAAGGCGCGGTGTTGCTGCTGGCCAGCCTCAATCATGCGCAACCTGCCGAACTCGCCGCCCGCCGTCTGCCCTACGCGGCGCTGGATGCGTACATCGAGCAAAACGCTGGGTATCCACTGCAAGTCGCCGATCTGGCGCGCGTTGCCGGGTTATCCAGCGCGCGTCTGCATGCTCGGTTCATGGCCGAATGCGGGCAGACGCCGATGGATTACCTGCGCAGTCGGCGCTTGCATCTGGCGGTGCAACTGCTGCGCGATACGGTTTTGCCCATGGGTGAGATTGCCAGCCGCGTCGGTTACAACTCGCAGAGTGCTTTCTCGGCCGCCGTCCTGCGCGAGTTCGGCGCCTCACCCGGCCAGCTTCGGCGCGATTCCCGCGACAAAAGACAATAGCCTGCCGACAGACTTACTGACCTCTACACGCTTAAATGTAGGAGCTGCCGAAGGCTGCGATCTTTGATCGTTCCCACGCTCCGCGTGGGAATGCAGCCCGTGACGCTCCGCGTCACTGGACGCAGAGCGTCCCTAGAGGCGTTACCACGCAGAGCGTGGGAACGATCAAAAGCAAGATCAAAAGATCGCAGCCTTCGGCAGCTCCTACAGTAAATGGTCGTTCCCACGCTGCTGCGTGTGATCGATCAACAGTTGAATTGTGTTTGCGATAGAAGGACTGCAATGACTCCGCGTACTGCCCTCGGCGCCCTGCACATTGGTGCTTTGATGTTTGGCCTGACCGGTGTGTTCGGCAAACTCGCTGCCGCCTCGCCGGCCGTGATCGTTTTCGGTCGTGCCGCCTTCGCCGTACTCGCCCTGGCTTTCTTCGCCCGATTCGCCAGCCAAAGCGCTTGGCAAAAACTCCAGGCCGTGGATTGGCGACGTCTGGCCCTCAGCGGCGTGTTGCTGGCCGGGCACTGGGTGAGTTTTTTCGTTTCGGTGAAGATCGCCGGCGTGGCCATCGCGACCCTGGGTTTTGCCAGTTTCCCGGCGTTTACGGTGATTCTTGAAGGGCTGATCTTCCGAGAACGCATTCGCGCCAATGAAATCGTGCTCGTGGTGCTGGTCAGTGTCGGCCTGATACTGGTGACGCCAGCGTTCGATCTGGGCAGCGGCGCGACCATCGGTCTGCTCTGGTCAGTGCTGTCGGGGTTGCTGTTTTCCTTGCTGTCGCTGACCAATCGCGCCAGCTCCGGGCGTATTCCGGCGGTGCAGGCGGCGTTGTGTCAGAACGTCGTGGTAGCGCTGTGTCTGCTGCCGGTCGCAGCACCACAATTGAGCGAAGTCCGTGCGCTGGACTGGTTGTGGATTGCCCTGCTCGGCGTGTTCTGTACCGGCGTCGCCCACAGCCTGTTCGTGGCCAGTCTGGCGGTGATCAAAGCACGCACGGCGGCGGTGGTGTTCGCGATGGAGCCGGTTTACGGCATCACCGTCGCCTGGCTATTGTTCAATGAAAACCCGACCCTGCGCATGCTGATGGGCGGCGCGCTGATCATTGTCGCCATCGTGGTGTCGGCGCGGATGTCAGGCGCCAGCGATAAAAAAACCGTCGCCGCCGAGGCCGCATCTCACTGAGCGCGATCGTTGTGGCCGAGGTCGCGGTCAGGGTCGATCTGATCGCGAACCCGTTGCTTGAGCACCTTGGCCTCGGGAAAGCCGCCGTCCGCCTTGCGTTCCCAGATCTGCACGCCTGCGCAGGTAATGTGAAACACCCCGCCGGTAGCCGGCACCAGTGAGACTTTGCCGAGATCATCGGCAAATGTGCTGAGCAGTTCCTGCGCCAGCCACGCGGCGCGCAACAGCCACTGGCATTGGGTGCAATAAGTGATGACAACTTCGGCTTTTTCTACAGTCATGTTCGCTGAAACTCCTGAGACAGAGGGCGCCGCTATAATAGCCGGCTTTATCGCTTGCCCCGAGACTCACAATGCGCCGTCTGCTGTTCTGCCTGCTGCTTGGTTTACTGCCCCTGCTCGTCCACGCCAGCGTCGAAGCCACCGAAGCTTCGCGCCCCAAGGTCGGCCTCGTGCTGTCCGGCGGCGCTGCTCGTGGGCTGGCGCACATTGGCGTGCTCAAGGCCCTGGAAGAGCAAGGCATCAAGATCGATGCGATCGCCGGCACCAGCATGGGTGCCGTCGTCGGTGGCCTATATGCCTCGGGCTACCAGATCGACGAGCTGGAAAAACTCGCGCTGAACATCGACTGGCAAGCAGCGCTGTCCGACGCCCCGCCCCGTGAAGACGTGCCGTTTCGACGCAAACAGGACGACCGCGACTTTCTGGTGAAGCAAAAACTCAGCTTCCGTGACGATGGCAGCCTCGGCCTGCCGCTCGGGGTGATTCAGGGCCAGAACCTCGCATTGCTGCTGGAAAGCCTGTTGGCCCACACCAGTGACACCCGCGACTTCGACAAACTGCCGATCCCCTTCCGCGCCGTCGCCACCGACATCGCCAACGGTGAGAAAGTGGTGTTTCGCAAGGGGCATCTGCCCCAGGTGATCCGCGCCAGCATGTCGATTCCGGCGGTGTTCGCCCCGGTCGAACTCGATGGCCGGCTGCTGGTAGACGGCGGCATGACCGACAACATCCCGCTCGATGTCGTACGGGCGATGGGCGTCGACATCGCCATCGTGGTCGATATCGGCACGCCGTTGCGCAACCGCAAGCAATTGACCACGGTGGTCGATGTGTTGAATCAGTCGATCACCCTGATGACCCGCAGCAACTCCGAAGAACAACTGGCCGCGCTCAAACCGACCGACGTATTAATTCAACCCGCACTGGCAGCGTATGGCGTCACCGATTTTGGCAAGGCTCAGGACATGATCGACGCCGGTTACCGCGCGACCCGAATCCTTGATGCACGCCTGGCCACTCTTAAACCCACAGAATCCCAGGACGCCGAACTCAACGCCGCACGCTCGCCAGGCCAGCGCACACCGATCATCACTGCCATCAAGGTCGAGAACGACTCGAAGGTCGACGACGATGTGATCCGCTACTACATCCGCCAGCACATCGGCGAGCCGCTGGATCTGGGTCGTCTGCATTCGGACATGGGCACCTTGTACGGCCTCGACTATTTCGAGCAAGTGCAGTACCGCGTGGTGCACAAGGGGCAAAATCACACCCTGGTGATCAGCGCCCGCGGCAAGCGCAGCGGCACCGACTACCTGCGCGTGGGCCTCAACCTCTCGGACGACATGCGCGGCGACAGCGCCTTCAACCTCGGTGCCAGTTACCGTATCAACGGCATCAACCGCCTCGGCGCGGAATGGTTGACCCGGGCTCAAATCGGCGACAAACAAGAGCTGTACACCGAGTTCTACCAGCCCCTCGACGTCGGCTCGCGCTACTTCGTTGCACCGTATGCATCGTTCGAGGCACAGAACGTCGATTCGGTGCTCGATAACGATCCGGTCGCGCAATACCGCGTCGAGCGCTACGGTTTCGGCCTCAACCTCGGTCGACAGATCGGCAACAACGGTGAAGTGCGCTTTGGTGTCGGTGAGGCCTGGGGCAAGGCTGATGTGCGCATTGGCGATCAGGATCTGCCAAGCGAAAGCTTCACCGAAGGCTTCTACTCGCTGAAGTACTCCTACGATTCGCTGGACAACGTGTACTTCCCTCACGAAGGCAAGTACATCAGCCTGACGCTGATGCAATTCGAACCAAGCCTGGGGTCGGACACTCGGTACCGGCAGTGGGAATTCAAACTCGACAAAGCCATGAGCAGTGGGCCGGACACACTGATTCTTGGCGGTCGTTATGGCCGCACGCTGGACAATGCCAACGTGGTGACGTCGAGCTTCCTGTTGGGTGGCGCACGGCAGTTGTCGGGTTTCCGCGAGGATGCGGTCTCGGGGCAGAATGTCAGCCTGATGCGCGCAGTGTATTACCGCAGGCTGACGCCGCGTTCCTACCTGCCGCTGGATTTCCCGCTGTACGCCGGTGCTTCGCTGGAACGCGGTCGGGCATGGAACAACGACAATGAGTTCGACAGCGGCTACATCAATGCGGCGAGCGTATTCATTGGCTTCGATACGCCGTTGGGGCCATTGAATTTCAGCTATGGGTTGAATGATGCGAATGAGCAGGCGGTGTACCTGAACCTTGGGCAGACTTTCTGATTCTTTATCGACTGACCATTTGCTATCGCGAGCAGGCTCACTCCTACATTTGGAGTGCATTTCAACTGTAGGAGTGAGCCTGCTCGCGATGGCGATATCCGGTCCGCCACAAATCATCAGAAATCAACGAATCCCCGCCAACAACGTCCGCGCCGTTTGCTTCAACGGCTCATCAGCCTCTTTGAGCAATTCATTGAGCAATGCAATCGCACTGTCGATATCACCGTCGTCGATGCACGTCTGGGCCTGTTCGAGCTTCACCGAGCCGGTGGGCTCCGCCGGTTCGGACAATTGCAGATCCAGAGGTTGCAACACCAACGATGATTCCGAATCAGCGAACTCATTGAGAAAGTCGTTATCCAGCGGCTGTGCGTCAGGCTCGGGAATCCATTCAAGCTCCGACTCTTCACTGGCCACTGGTGCAGGCAATTCGAACTCCTGCGGCAAGACCTGCAGGCTTGAACCGGGACCCGGCTCGCCCGACGCCGGCTGCGCTGAAGATGGCCGACTGTCCTCCAGATCCCAGCTGGAAGCCATCGACAACTCCCCCAGATTCAACTCGAAATTATCTTCCGGGGTCGGTTGCACCGGGGCAGTCGGCGCTGCTGCGACAACGGGCGCCAACGGCACAGCGCTGACCAGTTTCGGATGACGGGCACGGGTGTCGTGCAGTTGCTGTTCATCGACACCTTGTGCGCGCAGATGACTTTCCTGCTGATCGTAGGCGCTGTTATCACCCTGACGGCCCAACACTTCGAGCAATTGCAACCCAAGGTCGCGGCGCTCGGGCTCCTTGTGCGAGGCATCACGCAACAGGCCAACCGCTTCACCAAGTCGCCCATACGCCAGGTAAATGCCAACCGCTTCCAGCACATCCCCGGCAGCGGGCTCTTCGCGGTGGTCGGCTGCGTTGTGAGCCCGGACGTGGGCTGCCGGTACCGGTTCGTCTACGTCCGCTGCATCGGGTTGCGCTGACAATGGCAGCGGTTCGCCCGCGTGCAACTGTTGTTGCCGACGACGCAGGAACAAGGCCGCCAAGGCTCCCAGCAATAACAGCAAGCCGCCGAGCAACGGCCAGTTCAGACCGTCGTCCGTGGTTTCGACAGGGGCAACAACGGGAGAGGCCGTTGGTGGCGGTGCTACGACAGGCGCTGGCGGAGGTTTCTGCAGCTCGGCGAGGCGGGTTTGCAGCTCGCCGATCTGCTTCTTGCCTTCGGCGATCTGCGTCTCTTGAATCAACAGTCGGGCTTTCTGCTCGTCGAGGGTCGCTTGCAGTTGCTGATTGAGCAGCACACTGGCAGCCAATTGTTCGGCCAGTGCATCGTTGGCGGGCGGGGTGGCAGCCGCGGGTGCACTTTCGCGCTTGCCCTGAGCTGCTTGCGGTGGCGCAATCGCCGGCTCGACCGTGGGGAATTCAGAAGATTGCGGGCGTGGGTCAGGCTCATCGGTGGCCGGCACAATACCGGGCGAGCCCGGTGGGTCGATCAGTACAGTGTATTCGCGCAGCAAGTGGCCGTTAGGCTGACTGAGCTGCACCAGGAAATTCAGATAAGGCTCGTTGACCGGTTTACTCGAAGTCACCCGGATCATCTGCCGATTACCGCGCAGGATCGGCGTGAACTTGAGGTCGTTGAGGAAGAACACCCGCTCGACCCCAGCCTGGCCGAATTCATCGGCCGTGGCCAGGCTCACGGAAAGATCGTTTTGTGTCAGCCCGCCGACATCCACCAAAGCGATGTCGGCCTTGAGCGGCTGATTAAGGGCTGAATGAACGGTGATATCACCCAGCCCCAACGCCATCGACCAGGTCGAATAGCTGAATACGCCAGCGACCAGCAGGCATTTGGCGCCACCGCGCAGTACCACGTACCGACTTGCGAGCATGAGCATCCCTTAAATAAGCAAAACCGACTTCTATGCGTTCGCACATCCGGTACGAACACGATATTGCCCAGTAGTTCTTATAGTCTGCTCAGCGCGATCTCTCAAAAAAACGGCAGCGGGTTGTGCCTCAAGATTTTTCCAGATTACCCAGAATGTGCCCGTGAACCCGCATGCACACCTTTAAATCCGCCTCGTCGACGCCCTCGAACAACTCGTGACGCAGTTGCGTGGCAATCGTTTCGATTTGTTCGATCAACGGCAAGGCCGGCGCGCAGAGAACGATCTTTTTCGCCCGACGGTCTTCCATTACGGACTGGCGTTGCACCAGGCCCTGGCTTTCCAGGCTATCAAGCAAGCGTGCGAGGGTCGGACCTTCGACACCGACGCTCTGCGCCAGCTCTCGTTGAGTCGGCGCCTCTTCGAAACGCGCCAGATGCAGCAGCACTAGCCAGCGCGCCTGGGACAACCCCAGGCCGGCCAGCCGGCGATCCAGTTCGGCACGCCAGCCACGGGACATCTGGGCCAGTTGCATGCCAAAGCGGTGTTGATCGGTTAACGGCATAAAACACTCACGGTTAGACTGAAAAATAAAGAATTTCTAATTATTAGCCAGCTAAGCATGAGCTGCAGTTATAGGCAAGTGGCGGTCTGTACTGAATCGTTACATCTCGAGGCCCCCTCACCCTAGCCCTCTCCCAGGAGGAGAGGGGACTGAATGGGGGATATTTGGGAATTACGCCGACGTGACAGCTCAGCGCTGAATCCATAATCGACTCGGGCTTTCAGGTCGATGCAGGACGCAAGACACCTCGGTCGGCCCCCTCTCCCTTTGGGAGAGGGCTGGGCGGGCGGCGTTCCGATGAGGGTACGGCCAAATTACATCTCGAATTCCGACTGCAATGCAGCCCGCACGCAATACAGCACGCCTTCCGGCACACGTCCGGCAAACAGCTCCGCCACTTCGGCGACCGACGGCAACTCGCCTTCGCCATCGAGGAACGCGTCCTGCACTTCGCCCATCAGCTCTTCAGGCAAGTCCAGCGCCTGCTCGAGCGACAACTGCTGCTTGCCAATCGCTTCGGCGAGCATCGTGTAGACGTTCTTTTCCGAGCACTGCAACTGACCGGCAATTTGTAGTGGCGTCATGCCGGCGCGGGCCAGTGTGATCAGTTCATGGCGCACGTCGGCCACCGCTTTCGGCGCCTCGACTGCGCCGCCAAGCACTTCGAGGAAGGCCTCGCCGTAGCGTTCCAGCTTGCGTGCACCGACGCCGCTGACCGTGGCCATTTCCGCCAGCGAAGTCGGCTGGCTGCGGAGCATTTCCAGCAGCGTCGAGTCGGGGAAGATGACGTACGGCGGCACGCCGTGTTCTTCGGCGAGTTTGCGCCGCAGCGCGCGCAGCGCTTCCCACTGTTCGCGCTCTTCACCACGCACCAGTTGGCTGGCCGGACTCTTGCTGTTGCTCTTGGCGGCGACTTGCGGCTTGAGATCGCGGCGCAGCTCCAGGCTCACTTCGCCCTTGAGCAATGGCCGGCAACTGTCGTTCAGACGCAGACCGCCGTAACCTTCGTGATCGACATCAGCCAACCCTCGCGCCACCAACTGACGGAACAACGAGCGCCATTCGCTCTCGCTCAACGCCTTGCCGACGCCCCACACCGACAGGTGCTGATGGCCGAAACTGCGGATTTTTTCGTTGTCCTTGCCCAACAGCACATCGACCAGATGGCCGACGCCATACCGCTGGCCGGTACGGAAAATCGCCGACAACGCCTGACGTGCAGGCTCGGTGGCATCCCAGGTCTGCACGCCATCGACACAGTTGTCGCAATGGCCACACGGCTCGGGCATGTCTTCATCGAAGTACGCCAGTAGCGTCTGACGACGGCAGCGGGTTTCTTCGCAGAGCGAGAGCATCGCGTCGAGCTTGTGCTGCTCGAGACGCTTGTGCCGCTCGTCGCCCTCGGAGTTCTGCAGCATCTGCTTGAGCATCACCACGTCTTGCAGACCGTAAGCCATCCACGCATCCGCCGGCAGGCCATCGCGGCCACCACGACCGGTTTCCTGGTAATACGCTTCAAGCGACTTCGGCAGATCGAGGTGGGCGACAAAACGCACGTTGGGTTTGTCGATGCCCATGCCGAACGCCACGGTGGCCACCATGATCAGGCCTTCCTCATTGAGGAAGCGCTTTTGGTTGAAGGCGCGCAGATCGTTGGGCAAACCGGCGTGATACGGCAGCGCCGGGAAGCCCTGCTCGCTCAAAAACGTTGCGACTTCTTCGACTTTCTTGCGCGACAGGCAATAAACGATGCCCGCGTCGCTGCGCCGCTCGGCGAGGAACGCCAGCAACTGCTTGCGCGGCTGCTCCTTGGGCACGATGCGGTAAAAGATGTTCGGGCGGTCGAAGCTCGACAGAAAGCGCTCGGCGTTCTGCAGGTGCAGGCGCGTGACGATTTCTTCGCGGGTACGCTTGTCGGCAGTGGCGGTCAGGGCAATGCGCGGCACGTCCGGGAACAGCTCGGCCAACTGGCCCAGTTGCAGGTATTCCGGACGGAAATCGTGGCCCCATTGCGATACGCAATGCGCCTCGTCGATGGCGAACAAGGCAATGTTCAAGCCCTGCAGGAACGACAGCATGCGCGGCTGCACCAGGCGCTCGGGCGCCAGATACAACATCTTCACTTCGCCACGCTTGATCCGCGCGGCCAGGTCGCGCTGTTGCTCGGCACTCAGCGTGGAGTTCAACGCCGCTGCCGCCACGCCCAGCTCTTCGAGGGTGGCGACCTGGTCGTCCATCAACGCAATGAGCGGCGACACCACCACCGCCAAGCCTTCGCGCAGCAGCGCCGGGACCTGAAAGCACAACGACTTGCCGCCACCGGTAGGCATCAAAACCAGCGCATCCCCGCCGCTGGCCACGCGCTCAATGATTGCACCCTGACGGCCACGGAAACTGTCGTAGCCGAAGATGTCCTTGAGGACGCGTTGAGCCTGTTCGAGCATAAAAACTCCAAAAATCACAAAAACATCCCTGCAAGGCTGGTTCATGACGGGCAAGGCTGCACCGCAGAATCGTAAGAACGCATTGCATGACAGCTGCAATACGGGCAGGGAGCGCAAAACGCGGCAGTATACCCGAGCCCTCCCCTGCACAGGGCGACACCCGTCGATACAATCCACAATGCGCCCCCGTCCCCCTGTAGGAGCTGCCGCAGGCTGCGATCTTTTGATCTTTTAAAAACCACATCAAAAGATCGCAGCCTGCGGCAGCTCCTACAGCGATGTGGGTGAATCAGGGCAAATCTGCCGTTCGGCTGGCTTGAGCGCGCAAGAAGGCCTAGAATTCACGCATTGTTTATTCCCCAAGGTAGCCCCGTAATGTCCTTCGCTGAGCAACTGACCCGCCTGCAAGTCTTCCTCGATGCCGACGAGCTGCATGACGAGGCGCTGGATTACGTGGCCGCGCACGGTTATCTGACCGCGCTGTCGATCTGCGCCGAAGACGTACCGGAGCGCGAATGGATCGACGCCCTGTTCGCCGAGGAGCCGCATTACGCCGATGACGCCCAGCGCGCAGAAATCGAAGCCACGCTGATCGGCCTCAAGGCCCACATCGCCCGTCAACTGGCATCCGATGAAGAATTCGAACTGCCATGCGAACTGGATCTGGGCGAAGAGCCGGACGACTCCGAACTGCGCGGCTGGTGCATCGGTTTCATGGAAGGCGTATTCCTGCGTGAAGAAGCCTGGTTCGAAACCGCTGAAGATGAAGTCAGCGAAATGCTCCTGCCGATCATGGTCGGTTCGGGCCTGTTCGACGAGCAGCCAGAGTTCGAAGACATTGCCAAGGACGCCAACCTGATGGACGACATGATCGTGCAGATCCCAGAAGCACTGACCGCGCTGTACCTGCTGTGCCAGGCGCCTGACGAAAAACCGGCGATCCTCAAGCCACGTCACCACTAAGATCCGGCCTATGGACAACCCCATAGGCAACCGCCCCCTGATGTTGCGCTACTTGCTGCTGGCCATCGGCTGGCTTAGCGTGGCATTGGGGGTGATCGGGATCTTCCTGCCCGTCCTGCCCACCACGCCCTTCCTCCTGCTCGCCGCAGCCTGCTTCGCGCGCAGCTCTCCGCGTTTCTATCAATGGCTGGTCGAACATCCACGACTGGGGCCATGGATCCGCGATTACCTCGACGGTAACGGCATTCCGCTCAAGGGCAAGGTCTACGCGATCGGGCTGATGTGGGCGAGCATTCTGTTTTCGTGTTACCTGGTGCCTCTGCCGTGGGCACGGGGGTTCATGTTGACGAGTGCAGTGTTGGTGACGATCTATATCCTTCGGCAGAAGACTTTGCGCAAATCCTGATGCCTCCAACTTTTTAAAAGACACCCTGTAGGAGCTGCCGGGTGGCCACAGCTTGACCATTCGTCTTAAACGTTTGCTTACCTGTCAGATCTGACAGTAGGCGGTGCCGGTCAGTGCGGTTCTAATCGATAGAGATCAGTGCGCCCCCCAGGGCATCCGCCTCTCCGACGATGGGTTATTGCTCATGAGCCAGACAACCAGCAGCGCCAACGCTTCAGAAGAACAGGTCGTCATCTTTCCACCGCCGTCCGGCGACATTGGCCTGCTCTCCGTACCACCGCCGTATGTCATCGGCTACAAGCCGCTGAGCGATGGTGCGCTGGGGGTCAACTACAGCATGGTACACAGCGATCTTCAGGGCTTGCTGGTGTACATCCTCAGCTATCTGCAGATGGCTGTCGGTGACCATATCGATGTCTATCTCGGCGATGACCCTGCCCCCGTGGCCTCATTTCCTGTAACCGTCGAACATCTCGATGCCGACGGTGTGGCCCGAGACGTGCCGTTCCATATCTCGGCCAGTGACATGAATTCCAGGTATCCGCAGCCGGGAAATCAGCCGCTGTCTTTCACTGTGGAGCGCATCAGCGGTAACGTCGAAAGCTCAATACCCTATCAGCTGTACTATAAAAGTTTTCCGCCGGGCAATCCGGACACCGACGGTGGCAAGCCATTCAACCAGGGCCTGCCGCTGCCCATCGCCTCGGAAACGATCATTGACCAGAGCGTGATCGATACCGGCATGACCGTGACGATCAAACGCTACCTGCATCAAGCGCTGGAGGATGTGGTGACACTCGCCTTCGGGACATTGACGTTGGTGTTCAAAGTCACCAATGCGACGGCAGATATCGTTTTTGAACTGACACCGGAACAGCTCGCCACATTGCCACCAAGCGATTCGCTGGTGGTGCGCTATCAGTTGACAGACAAAGTACACAATCAGAGCGGCTGGTCGGATGCACTGCTCCTGCAAAGCAAACCGGGAATCACATTGCTGCCAGCTCCGGCAGTCGAAAGGACACCGGGCAACATACTCAATCATGACCTGCTCTTTGGTGAACCGGCGCGGGTCGTGATCTTCCTCAGCAATTATGCAAAGAATGACCAGTTGCAACTGACTCTGCAGGGCCTCACGGAAACGGGCGAAGCGGTCACGTTCACGTACACCCGGTCCCTGGACGGGATGAGCAGCGTGATTTATTTTGAAGTCGAGAATGAGCGCGTGCTGGCGCTGATCCGGGGTTCCCTGAGACTGACCTACACCCTCAGCGCAGGAGGCACTGGCGCGCCGCAACTGTCCAAACCGACCCATATCACCATTCAGGGCGGTGCCTTTACCCTTCGCCCGCCAATGATCGAGCAGGTTGTGGAAGACGAACTGCCTGCCAACATCAGCATGGCCAAAGTGTTCATCCCCGATTACTGGGCCTTGAAACCCGGTGCGTTGGTGCAGCTGTTTTGGCAGGTCGTCGATGAACTCGGGGTCACGCTTCTCTTTATTTTCGGGCGCACAATTACTGACCCCAACCAGCCCCTGACCTTTGATGCAGGCAGCCGTTACATCGTACCTTTCGCCGGCAATCCTCTGACGGTGCACTACAAGGTGACCAACCCCGGGCGTGCGCCAGTGCAATCACCGCTGCTGGCACTGCGGATCGGCAAGGCCAGCGAGCCGCCGCTGAAACACGACCTGACAAATTTTGACCAATACGACTGGAATGGCTGGCGTCGGGGTCCGGCAACGCTGCCGAATGACTGGACCATCGTGTTCGAACAAGGCAACTACAGGGCGCAAAATTACACCTACAGCAACAACTCGGCGGGCGTTGTGTTGCAGAAACAATTCGCCAATCTGAAGCCCGGTGGCCGGTATTCGTTGACGGTCAACTGCATCCGCTTCCGTGGCGAATATGCTGCACCGTCGCTGTCGCTGAGTGCCGGGGGCGTTGCCATTACCGGGCCGGTGACCCTCAATGACCTGGCCTGGACAACCTTGTCAGGCAACTTCGTCGCCAACGCCAGCGAGATGACTCTGGCCATCGTCAGCCATGTCGGCTCAGGGGTCGGCAACGATTATCAGGTTGACGATCTGCTGGTGCAGCTGATCGATACCTGACCCGTTGTAGGACGCCCCCCTCGACCGTTCGACTTAAATACTCAAAAACCTGTCAGATATGACAGTGGCGAGCTTGGCGGAACTGGTGTGTGATGGGTAATGCCATATTCGGCAGTACCCGTCATGCCAAGGAGTACATCGTGGATATCCAGTCATTGGTCTTGAGCGAATCATTTGTGCTGTTTCCTGTTTTCCTTCCAGGCTGGATATCGCCGATCAAACCGCCCGAGCGCGCCAATGGCGGCGTTCCCAGATCGCTCTACGATGACAAACCGACAGGCCTCCAATGTGTCGTTGACCCGTGGTCTGAGATGCAAAGTCGCAACCAGACCATGGAGGCGTTCGATTCGGTTGCCCTGTTTATAAACAACGAGCTTACGCAGGTGGACAGCGCCACCGTTCAACCCGGCGACGAGCAAAAGCGCATCGCACTGAATGTGCCGCACGGGCATTTGAATCACGGGGTCAATCGCCTGTATTACAAGGTGACCCGCCTCGGCGGTAACGTCGAAACCTCGCGCGATCTGTTGGTGCTCTATCACCTGCGCGCGCCGGCCAACCTTGATCTGATGATCCCGCCAGACGTGGTTGCCAACGGCGTGAGTGCCGAACAGGCGGCGCAAGGGGTGGAGTTCGGTTTCACCTTCACCCCCCTGGAGCCTTTTAGCCTCGTCCGCTTTCGGATCGGCAATGAGTTGTATACCCGAGAGGTCACTTCCCCACCGACACCGGTGACCGTGACGCTGTTCACCGCTGACTTCCAAAAAATCGGCGACGGCAAGATCGAACTCGACTTCGTGGTGACCGACCAGTTGGGTAACTCCAGTACCTCCACGGTGAAGACTCTGGACGTTCACCTTTCCCGCCCGCTCGAACTACCCGCCCCGACCGTACGCGGCCAGACCGGCAACAACTTCAGTCCGACCCAGCCGGAGATTCGCGTGCTGGTGCCACAGGGTTCGCTGCTGCCTGACGACAAGCTGACCGTGCAATGGACAGGCGCCACCGCCGTGCCAGCGGGTTCCTACACCAGCACGCAACGGCTGGTCAGCGCCGGGCTGGAAATCGCGGTGCCACGTTCGGTACTCGCCTACAGCCTGGGCAAACCCGTCACCGTGACTTACACCATTGAGCGCAATGGCGTCTCCACCACATCACTGCCATTGACGCTGAACATTCAAACCTTGCCGGCCAGTGCTCTGATCACGCCCAAGATCATCGACGCCGATGCCAACAACGTTCTGGATGTGATCGCGCTCGGCACCAAAAACCCAACAATTCATGGTCTGCTCTGGACGTTGATCGACGTAGGCCAGCACGTCTGGATGAGCCTGGAAGGCAAAAAGGCCGATGGCAGCCCCCATAACCTGACGGTGTGGAGCGGCGGCGCGAGTTACGCCAATGCGACGTGGGTCAGCCAGGGTTTCTGGCCTCGCACTTTTGCCAATAGTTACGTGAAAGAACTGGGCAACGACTCGACGCTGACGATCAAATTCAAGGCTTCGCTGGACAAGAGTAACAACGCGGCCACGGCCACGGTGTTTCCGGATCGCACTTACACCATCAGAGCCGTGGCACTGGTCGCACCGACCATCACTCAGGCCCTGGACTCCAAAGGGGTGGCGATTCCTCAGGGCGGTACGACCGTCGACACCATAGTCAAACTTTCAGGGGCCGGGGCTAAAGGTCAGAAAGTCCAGATCAAGGATGGCGCCACCGTCAAAGGTGAGGCGACGGTTAATCTGACGACAGGCCTTTGGGAGCTGATCATTACGGGCTTGAGCGTGGCTGCTCACAGCTTCACCGCCACCGCGCTGTATGGCAGTGGCCAAGTATCGGCTGCGCGGACGCTGAATGTAATAGTCAAGGAACTGGCTATAGATACAACCCCTCTTCGCCTGTCAGCTTTTAAAATAAACTGGTGGAACACAAGCCCAGTACCTGGAAATTTCGCCACCAGATTACCCTCCGGTGGCACACCTCCCTATAGATATTGGTCTCGCAACATAAATGTTGCAACTGTAGACAGTCGCGGCGAAGTAACTGGAGTCAAAAACGGGTCAGCATTTATCGATGTACATGATAGCGCAGGCAAATTCGTGACTTATCAAGTTGTCGTTTCTAACGTATGGGATTTGGTAGCTAGCTTTCATGTGCCAACAGATTTAGCAACGAACATTGGGAATAGACGAGGCCACAGGCCATTCACCCAATCAGATCTAGACCATCTGAAACGCTTCAATAGTCCTATTCGATTGAGCGCTGGTGAACTGTGGTGCTGCGTTCCGCCATCAGGAGGATACTCAAGCGTATTCAATACAGTTTCGCAGAGTTTTTCTCAGGCGCATGAAACGGCGAAATACGGTTCAATTACGTTATATGCAGTGGTCTAATTTCCCCGGACACCCCGATAGGTGGAAAATACATCTATCGGGGAGTTATTCATGACTAAAAAACGCGGGGCATTCGACGACAGCTTCAAGCTGCAAGTCGTGAAGATGATCAACGATCAATTAAAAGAGGCTGGGCTGCTCGCAGATCTGAAGCGCTGCACAAACGTTGAAGGTATTGGTTTTTTGACCGGAGCCCGTTTGATCGCAACATTTCAGCGGGGCGACTTCAAAAACGCGGATGCATTTATTGCGTTTTTGGGGATGGATTTGCGCGTGTCGCAGTCAGGACAAAAGGACGGTCGCCGGCGACTGCTCCATAACGCAGCCATGTCGGCCAGCCGTACACCGGCTTGGAAAAGCTTCTACGAGGAGCAAAGAAACCGTGGGTTCAGTACGACAAAGGCGCTGGTGATATTGGCTCGCAAGCTTGCGCGAGTAGTATTCGCGCTGCTGAAGGGGCAAAGCGAATACCAGCCGAAGGGAGGTTGAGGGCTTCCCCTCAACCATAGAATCTCCCACAGGGATTGAGTGAACCTGAGAGGGATTGGGTGGCTGTCAGGTGTTTATCGCGAGCAGGCTCACTCCTACAGGGGATTTTTGTCGGGCACAAAAATGGTGACCATCGCAAATCCACTGTGGGAGTGAGCCTGCTCGCGATGGCTTATTCACAGGCAATAGATATCTCCAGACAGAAAAAACCCGCCGCCCCGATCAACCGGGGCGGCGGGTTTTGTCGTTTCAGCCCTCGATCAAACCGTATCCACCTTCAACGAATGATCATTCAGCATCCCGCTGATGATCGTCGCCGTGTCGTGCCCGCTGGCGATCATCCCGCCCGCCCCCGGGGTCACGCCGTAGTGGCTGGCGAGGTTGACGCCGGCGAGGTCGATGGTCTGGTTCGGCGTGGCGCCGGCCATGGCGCTGACGTCGATGCTGGTCATCACCGACGCGCCGCTGCCGGAGACGGTGAAGTGCAGGTAGTCGTCGAGCGACGCGGTGGTGCCGTTTTCGCCCTGCAGCAGTTGCGACAGGTCGAGCTTGTCGGTGCCGGGGGTGAAGTCGGTGATCAGGTCGTGGCCGCTGTTGCCCTTGAGCCACTGGAAGGTATCGGCCCCTGCGCCGCCGGTCATGGTGTTGTTGCCCATGCCGCCGATCAGCAGGTCGTCGCCACCGCCACCGTTGAGAATGTCGTTGCCGAGGCCACCGTTGATCACGTTGTTATTGTTGTCGCCGGTGAGGGTGTCGTTGAAGTTCGAGCCGATCAGGTTCTCGATCCCGGTCAGGGTGTCGGTGCCGGCGCCGAGGGTGTTTTGCGCACCGAGCAGGCCGAGGTTGACCGTGACCCCGGCCGTGGCATGGGCATAACTGGCGGTGTCGATGCCAGTGCCGCCATCGAGCAGGTCATTGCCCGGGCCGCTGTAGAGCAAGTCTTTACCGGCGCCGCCGTGCAGCTCGTTGTTGCCGGAGCCTGCGCTGAGCACATCGTTGCCGTCGCCGGCGTTGATGATGTTGTCGCCGCTGCCGGCCACCAGCACGTCATCCCCCGCAGTGCCAGTGAGGGTGTGGCCGTCCTGATAGCTGATGCTGACGTTGGCGGTGTCGCTGCCGCCATGGTTGTCGTTGGCGGTGTAGCTGCCGTGGAAGTCCGGAGTGATGTCGTGGGCACCGGCGTAGTTGAGGGTCATGGTCAGCTGATAGTTTTCCGCTGCGTTGGGGTTACCGCCGCCGCTGGGATTGGCGATGTTGGTGATGTGGATCTGATAGACGCCATCGGCCGCCGCGGTGAGGGTTTGCCCGTCCGCCAGGGTTGTGTAGGCGCCACCGTTGATCGAGTACTCCATGGTGACGTGACCGGCCGCCAGGTTGTGATCGAGGTTGAGGGTTTCGCCCTGGCGCAGGTTGACGGTGATGCGGTCTTCATCGTTGGCATTGCTGTTGGTCACCGCGCCGAGATAGCCACTGACCACCAGCAAGGCAGTCATGGTCGCAGCGTTGGCGCTGAACGAACTGCGCACGTTGGCCAGGTTCTGGTTGGCGGCGGTGTTGACGTTGGTGCCAGTGAAATTGATCGCGCCGGTGCCGGTGAAGTCCGCGGCTTTCGAGATCCAGCCGGTGTTGAAACTGGTCGGTGTGGCGTTGAGGGTATCGCCGTTGGGGTCGGTGTCGTTGGCCAGCAGCAGCTCGCCCGGCACGACGATGTTGCCCGAGAGCACGTTGGTGATGACGTGGTCGTCCACGGCCACCGGCGGCGCGTTGGGGATCACTTTCACGGTCAGCGTCGAACTGGCGAGGTCGCCGTCATTGTCGCTGACGGTGAAGCCGATGTTCTCGGTGATCAGCACCGCCGTGGTTTTCTGCGAGGTGTAGGTGTAGTCGCCGCTGTCGAGGTTGATCAGCAGTGTGCCGCCGTTATTGGTGGCGATGCTCAACGTGTTGTTGGCGGTGTTGAAAGTACCGTGATTGGTGCCGCCGCTTGGCGTCAACGAGCCTTGGCCGCTGAGGGCTTTCGGATCGTAGGTGTAGGTGGTGCCGTCGATCACGATGGATTTGATGAAACCACCATCAGCGCCGAAGGTGCCGCCCTCGCCCAGCAACGAACCGGTGACCGGCGCACCCTGTACGGTGCCGGACAGCACCGAGTTGAGCTGGTTGAGGTCGGTGACCACCACCGCGTTGGTGTTGGTGTGGCTGATGCCATCGTACGCCAGCGGGTCGAGGTTGGCATTGCTCACGCCGCTGCCCAGGCCAATCGCGTAGTTCTTGATGTTGTTGGCATCGAGGAAGTTTTTCAGCGCGGCTTCGTCAGCAGCGTTGATGTCACCCTCGTTGGGTTTGCCGTCCGAGAAGAAGTAGCCGACGTTCTGCGCCCCGGTGAGTTTGCCCGAGGTGTTGAACGCGGTTTGCATCACCGCCACGGCGGCGTCGTAGTTGGTGCCGCCACCCGCCGTCAGACCGGCGAGAATCGTCTTCGCGGTCGCCACATCAACCCACACCGAGGTTCGGTCAGTGGCGTTGCTGCTGAAGGTGACGAGCTGGACTTTGACATCACCGAGGTCGTCGTACTTGTCGAGCAAGGCGCTGATCGCCTGCTTGGCCAGGGCCAACCGCGACAGGCCTGGCACGCCGGAGGCATCGGCCATACTGCCGGAGATGTCGAGAACGATGAGCAGGTTGGAATCGATCTCCACCGCCGCCACCGAGCGATCCGAGGCCACGGCTTTTGGTACGTCATCGACGATGTTCACCACGAGGGTGCTGGTGGTGCTGTTGCCCAGAGCGTCAGTGGCTTTGTAGGTGAAACTTTCGCTGAGGGTGTTGGCCCCGTCGTTGGCGCTCGGCGAGGTTTTCGGCGCCGAAGTCAGCGTGTAAGTGTAGGTGCCGTCGGCATTGAGCTGAATCTGCCCGTAGCTGCCGGTGGCGCTGCCGACCAGGGTGTAGGTAATCGCGCCACTGCCGCCAGTGACCGCACCGACCAGCGTGCCGGTGGCGGTTTCGCCAGTGTTGCTCGGGTCGCTGCCGGTGACCGTACCGGGGGCCAGATCCGCGCCGTCCTTGCTCAGGTCGAGGGCTTTTTCATACACCGTCACGTCCTGATCGACCGAGGCCAGCAGTTTGCTGTCGGCGACGTTGATGGTGATGGTCGTGGTGCTTTCATCGCCGTCGCTGTCGCGGATCGTATAGGTGAAGGTGTCGGTGGCGCCGGGCGGGCTCACCGAGTTCGGGTTGCTGTGATAGACGGCGTTGCCGGCCGCATCGAGGGTCAGGTAACCGAAGTTGCCATTGATGTTGCTGTTGAGGCCGCCGATGGCCGAAGTGCCGGTGTTGCTGCCGGCGCGCACGCCAACCACCGTGGCCGCGCCATCGGCACCACTGATGTCATTACCGAGCACGCTGACGTTGACCGTACCGCCCTCCGCCACCGAGCCGGTGTCGGGTTTGGCGGTCGGCAGGTCGTCGATGATATTGACGTTGATCTGGCCGTTGGCAGTGCTGCCATCGGTGTCCGTCGCCACCACGTTGAAGTTCTCGGTGAGGCTGTTGGCACCGTTGGCGTTCGGGTGGGTTTCGTTGTCGACCAGGGTGTAGCTGTAGCTGACCACGCCGGTGGCCGGGTTGTAACCAGTGACGGTGAAAGTGCTGCCCAGCGGCGAGACGACGGATTGCGGGAAACCTGCGGCCACGCCGTTGGTGACCACGGCAATGCCCCCAACGGTGAGGGTTTGCAGGCCATCGAGCGCGGTAACGATGAAAGTACCGTTCTGGGTCAGCGCCGGGGTATTGGGGCTGGTGCCGTCGCCGAGGTTTTTCTCGTAGACGGTGAGTTCGCCGCCATTGACGTCGAGGCCGTTGAGCAGCACCGGATCGTCGTTGTTGTGGATGTTCAGCACCAGATTGGCGGTGCTGGTATCGCCGTCGGCGTCGGTCAGGGTATAGGTGAACGTCTCGGTGCCGTTACCGCCGCCGTGCAGGTTTTTGAAGTCGGCATCGTTGGGGTTCAGCGTGTAGGTGTATGTGCCGTTGGCGTTGAGCACCAGCGTGCCGTAAGTACCGGTGAAGGTGCCGGCGGTGATCGGCCCGGCATTCGGTCCGGTTGCGACCACATCGGCGCCTTGCACGTCGTTGGTCAGCACGTTGCCAGTCAGGGTCAATTGCGTTTCCGCAGCGCTGTTGGCGTTGCTGTCGTTCACGGCTTTCGGCACATCATCGACGATGTTGACGACGATGGTGCTGGTGACGATGTTGCCCAGTGAATCAGTGGCCTGATAGGTGAAGGTTTCAGTCAGGCTGTTGGCGCCATCGTCGGCATGCGGCGTGGTGCTCGCCGGCGAGGTCAGGGTGTAGGTGTACGTGCCGTTGGGGTTGAGGACGATCTGCCCGTAGTTGCCGCTGGCGCTGCCGACCAGCGCATAGCTGATCGCGCCGACCGCACCAGTGACCGAGCCGACTAGCGTGCCGGACGCGGTTTCGCCGGTGCTGGTCGGGTCGCTGCCAGTGACCGTACCGGGCGCCAGATCCGCGCCGTCCTTGGTCAGATCCAGCGCTTTCTCGAAGACGGTGACGTCGGTGTCGCTGGTCGCACACAGTTTGCTGTTGGCGACATCGATGGTGATGGTGGTAGTGCTTTCATCACCGTCGGCATCGCGCACGGTGTAGGTGAACACATCCACTGCGCCCGGCCCGTTCACGACGTTGGGATTGCTGTGGTAGACGGCGTTGCCGTTGGCGTCCAGGGTCAGGTAGCCGTAGGTGCCGTTGATGTTGCTGTTGAGGCCGCCGATAGCCGAGGTCGAGGTATCGGAGCCGGCGCGCACACCGACTACCGCACCGGTCACGGCCGGGCCATCGGCGCCGCCGATGTCATTGTTCAGCACATTACCGCTGACCGTGCCGCCCTCCGCCACCGACGCCGCGTCAGGGTGGGCGCTGGGCAGATCATCGACGATATTGACGTTGATCTGGCCGTTGGCAGTGCTGCCATCGGTGTCCGTGGCAACGACGTTGAAGTTCTCGGTGATGCTGTTGGCGCCGTTGGCGTTCGGATGGGTTTCGTTGTCGACCAGCGTGTAGCTGTAACTGACCACGCCGGTAGCGGGGTTGTAACCGGTGATGGTCAACGTGCTGCCGAGCGGCGTGACGACCGATTGCGGGAAGCCTGCCGCCACGCCACCGCTGACCACGTTGATGCCGCCCACGGTCAGGGTCTGCAGACCGTCGAGGGCGGTGACGGTGAAGGTGCCGCTCTGGGTCAGCGCCGGGGTGTCTGGAGCGGTGCCGTCGCTGAGGTTTTTCTCGTAGACAGTGAGTTCGCCACCGTTGACGTTGAGGCCGTTAAGGATCACCGGATCGTCGTTGTTGTGGATCTGCAGGACCAGATTGGCGGTGCTGGTATCACCATCCGAATCGGTGAGGGTGTAGGTGAAAGTCTCGGTGCCGTTGCCGCCGCCGTGGAGGTTTTTGAAGTCGGTGTCGTTGGTGTTCAGCGTGTAGGTGTAGGTGCCATTGGCGTTGAGCACCAGGGTGCCGTAAGTGCCGGTGAATGTGCCGGCCGTGACTGGCCCGGTCGGTACGCGGTCAGCACCTTGCACATCGTTAGTCAGCACGTTGCCGGTCAGGGTCAGTTGGCTTTCTGACGCTGTTCCGTTGCTGTCATCGTTGGCCTTCGGCAGGTCGTCGACGATGTTCACATCGAGCGTGGCGTTGGCTGTGGTGCCGTTGTCATCGACCACGGTAACGGCGAACTGCTCCGGCAGATTGTTCGCGCCGTTGGCCGTCGGGTGCGCTTCGTTGTCGACCAGCGTGTAGCTGTAACTGACGACACCGGTGGTGGCGTTGAAACCGGTGATGATCAGCGTACTGCCGAGCGGCGTGGTAATCGATTGCGGAAAGCCTGCGGCCACGCCATTGGTGACGACGGCAATGCCGCCGACGGTCAGCGTTGTTACGCCATCGAGTGCGGTGATGGTGAACGTGCCGTTTTGCGTCAGTGCAGTGGAATCCGGCGTGCTGCCATCCGTGAGATTTTTCTCGTAGACGGTGAGTTCGCCGCCGTTGACGTCGAGGCCGTTGATGATCACCGGATCGTCGTTGTTGTGGATCTGCAGCACCAGATTCGCCGTGCTGGTATCGCCGTCCGAGTCGGTGAGGGTGTAGGTGAAAGTCTCGGTGCCGTTGCCGCCGCCGTGGAGGTTTTTGAAGTCGGTGTCGGTCGGGTTCAGCGTGTAGGTGTACGTGCCATTGGCGTTGAGCACCAACGTGCCGTAGGTACCGGTGAATGTGCCGGCGGTGACTGGGCCGGTCGGCACACGGTCGGCGCCTTGCACGTCGTTGGTCAGGACGTTGCCGGTCAACGTCAGCAAGGTTTCAGAAGCGGTCGATGGGTTGCTGTCATCCACGGCTTTTGGCAGGTCATCGACGATGTTCACATCGAGCGTGCCGTTGGCAGTGCTGCCGTTGTCATCGACCACGGTAACGGCGAACTGCTCCGGCAGATTGTTCGCGCCGTTGGCCGTCGGGTGCGCTTCGTTGTCGACCAGCGTGTAGC
>NZ_JBIUVX010000004.1:77658-87725 GCF_044743175.1 Pseudomonas sp. NPDC087690 | reverse complement strand
TAAGCTGTAGCTGACCACGCCGGTGGTGGCGTTGAAACCGGTGATGGTCAGCGTACTGCCCAGCGGCGTGGTGACCGATTGCGGAAACCCTGCGGCTACACCGTTGGTGACGACAGCGATGCCGCCGACGGTCAGCGTTGTTACGCCATCGAGTGCGGTGATGGTGAACGTGCCGTTTTGCGTCAGTGCAGTGGAATCCGGTGCGCTGCCGTCCGTGAGGTTTTTCTCGTAAACGGTGAGTTCGCCGCCATTCACGTCGAGGCCGTTGATGATCACCGGATCGTCGTTGTTGTGGATCTGCAGGACGAGGTTTGCCGTGCTGGTATCGCCATCGGCATCAGTGAGGGTGTAGGTGAATGTCTCGGTGCCGTTGCCGCCGCCGTGGAGGTTTTTGAATTCGGTGTCGGTCGGGTTCAGCGTGTAGGTGTACGTGCCGTTGGCATTGAGCACCAACGTGCCGTAAGTCCCGGTGAATGTACCGGCGGTGATCGGCCCGGCACTTTCGTTGGTCACCACGCGGTCGGCGCCTTGCACGTCATTGGTCAGCACGTTGCCGGTCAGTGTCAGTTGCGTTTCAGACGCCGTGCCATTGCTGTCATCAACGGCTTGGGGCACGTCGTCGGTGATGTTCACGTCGAGCGTGCCGTTGGCAGTGCTGCCGTTGTCATCGACCACGGTGACGGCAAACTGCTCAGGCAGGTTATTCGCGCCGTTGGCGGTTGGATGCGCTTCGTTGTCGACCAGGGTGTAGCTGTAGCTGACCACGCCCGTGGTGGCGTTGAAACCGGTGATGGTCAGCGTACTGCCCAGCGGCGTGGTCACGGATTGCGGGAAGCCTGCGGCGACACCGTTGGTGACCACGGCGATGCCACCGACGGTCAGCGTGGTGACGCCGTCCAGTGCGGTGATGGTGAAGGTGCCGTTTTGGGTCAGTGCAGTGGAATCCGGTGCGCTGCCGTCAGTGAGGTTTTTTTCGTAGACCGTCAGCTCGCCGCCCTCGACGTTCAAGCCGTTGATGATCACGGGGTCATCATTGTTGTGGATCTGCAGAACGAGGTTTGCCGTGCTGGTATCGCCATCGGCATCAGTGAGGGTGTAGGTGAAGGTCTCGGTGCCGTTGCCACCGCCGTGCAGGTTTTTGAAGTCGGCATCGCTGGTGTTCAGCGTGTAGGTGTACGTGCCGTTGGCGTTGAGCACCAGCGTGCCGTACGTACCGGTGAAAGTGCCAGGCGTGATCGGCCCGGCATTGGGGCCGGTGGGCACGCGGTCGGCGCCTTGCACATCGTTGGTCAGGACGTTGCCGGTCAACGTCAGCGACGTCTCGGAAGCCGTGCCATTGTTGTCGTCGACCGCGCGCGGCACGTCGTCGGTGATGTTGACGTCAAGGGTGCCGGTGGCGGTGTCGCCATTGTTGTCGCCGGCAATCACGGTGAACTGTTCGCTGAGGCTGTTGGCGCCATCGCCGGCAGCGTGGGCTTCATTGCCGTTGAGGGTGTAGCTGTAGCTGACCGCGCCCGTCGCCGGGTTGTAGCCGGTGATGGTCAGGGTGTTGCCCAGTTGCGTGGTGATCGATTGTGGAAAACCGACCGGCACGCCGCCGACCATGACGTTGATGCCGCCAATGCTCAGGCTGCTCAAGCCATCCGGGGCTGATACCGTGAAACTGCCGCTCTGCGTCAGCGCTCCCGGGCTGGCCGCCGAACCGTCAGGCAGATTGGCTTCGTTGAGGTTCAGTTCACCGCCCGGCACGGCGAGGCCGTCGATGATCACTGGACTGTTGACCACCAGCGGTGGCGGCGGCGTGATCGGCGCGGCATTGTCGTCGCCGTTGTCGATCACCGCGTTATGACGCTCTTCAGGAAACTCGGGAATACCGCCGAACCCGGCAGTCGGGAAGCCGATGATCGGATCTACACGCCCGCCGACTTCAGTCAGCAGAACAAAGCTGTGGCCGCCACCTGCCTCTCCCGGTGCACCGCCGGGGGCATTGGGGCCGGCAGCCGTGGCTTCAGCGGTTTTGCTGGGGTCATCACCCGCGGCAATGGCTTTCTGGATTTGCTCGACGTCGGTCAGTTGCGCTTCGCTCGGGGTCACGGCCTCCGCAACGTTCACATGAGCGGCCTGATCCGCCAGCAACTGGCCGGTCATGGTCAGGCTGCTGTCGCGGCCCAAGGTCAGCTCCTGACCGTTCTGCAGCTTCACCGCCACCGCGCCTTCAGCGCCGGTGATCAGTTGATCGCCTGCAAATAAACGGTCGCCCTCAACCAACGGACGCTTGATGCCGTCGGCTGCCTGCGCGAATACCTGACCAATGACTTTTGTGACGGTACCGATGAGCGTTGCCATGTGAAATCCTCCGCTGCCGACCACCGTCAGCACTGGTTCGCGAAGCAGCCCATGGCTCAATCGGGTTGTCGGAGGCGACGCTCGCACCCTCGACAGTTCGTTTCGCAGGAGTCGTTTGAAGAGAAATCCTAGCGCTATCAAGCACTTGCGAATCCTGATTCAAACAGCCCGCCCACTAACGCTACGTAACGGTGGTGAATCACCCGAGTGACAAAAATCTGTCGCTCTTTCGCCGCTACGCGTCCCTCCCCTTCAGCAGTACTTCGCCGTATGTCGCAAAGTGAGTGGAACTTTCCTCAAGCCTTTCTGAGCTCCCTAAAGCGCATAAAACAAAGGCTTTCGTGCTGAACAATGTGCTGGTTTTGCCAAAGCGCATAAGTTTTTTTCGGCATAAGCCTTATGAAAAATTTTTCTTAGCTACGCTCTAGGATGTTCTTAGCTCTGTTGTTACAAGAGTGAAACGCTTAGACCTACAAATATCGTCAAATATTTGGCGACAGTAACACACCATCAGGACTCAGGGAGATGCACCCATGCGCGTTCTAACCCCCCTCTGCAGCGCGGTTTTGCTGGCCATGGCTTGCACTTCTCAAGCCCAGGCCATGAACCTTACCGAGGCTATTCAAAGCACCATCGCCACTCACCCGGAACTGGCTTCGCGCGTGGACGCCCGCCTGTCGGCAGATGAACAAGTCAAAGTCGCCAAGGGCGGCTTCTATCCGTCGGTCGATTTGAATGCTGCGTATGGCCGTGGCTACAGCGACAACACCAACACCCGGGCCTTCGGAAATCACCACACCGAAATCCTCAATTACACCCAGTCCGAGCTGCGTCTGCGGCAGATGCTGTTCGACGGCTTCAACACTGCCAACGAAGTCGAGCGCACCAAAGGCGTGTCCAATTCGCGCGCGTACTACGCGCAAGGCACCGCACAGGACTTGGCCCTGCGCACCATCGAGGTCTACCTCGAAGTACTCAAGCGTCGCGAACTGGTGACCCTGGCCAGGAACAACCTGCAGGCGCATTTGCGGGTCAACGACCAGATCGGCCTGCGCACCGAGCGTGGCGTCGGCAGCACCGCCGACTCGGATCAATCGGTCGCCCGTAAGGCGCTGGCACAGAACAACCTCGATACCGCCGAAGTCGATCTGGCCGACGCCGAATCGAACTTCTACAGCGTGGTCGGGCGCATGCCCGATGAGCTGGAAACCCCGGCCTCGACCCGTGGCGAATTACCGACCAGCCTGCCGGAAGCCCAGCAGAGCATGGTCGAAAACAACCCGTACCTGAAATCCGCCCAGGCTGACGTGCAATCGGCCGAGAGCCAGTACGAAGTCGCCAAGTCGCCGTTCTATCCACGCTTCGATGCTGAAGCCGCCGTCGGCGCGAACAACAACGTGCAGGGCGATGAAGGCCACGACAACGAATGGCGTGTGGGTGTGGTGATGAACTACAACCTGTTCCGTGGCGGCAGTGACAAGGCACGACTGGCCTCCGATGCGCACCAGATCAACCAGGCGATGGACATCCGCAACAACGCCCTGCGTCAGTTGAACGAGAACATTCACCTGGCGTGGAACGCCATGCTCAACGCGAAGAAACAGACCCCGACCGCCCGCGAATATGCGGAAACCACCAAACGCGTACGCGCCGCGTATCAGGACCAGTTCGGCTTGGGCCAACGCACCCTGCTCGACTTGCTCGACAGTGAAAACGAGCTCTACAACGCCAACCGTCGCTACACCGAAATCCGCTACACCGAGGAATATTCGATGTACCGCGTGCTGGCGAACATGGGCCAGTTGCTGAGCAAACAACGGGTGGTGTTGCCGGCCGATGCGATTGCCGCGACTGAGGTCAAAAACGAAGCGCGGCTGCCTGAACTGAAATAAGTCCCCTGTTGATCGTTCCCACGCTCTGCGTGGGAATGCCTCAATGGACGCTCTGCGTCCGCTTTGGGACGCGGAGCGTCCCGGGCTGCATTCCCACGCGGAGCGTGGGAACGATCAATGTGTGGATTCCCGTGCCCGTTCAACAGAGGCGATCAATATGACCAGCATGGAACCCGGCCACTCCGGGATTGATCCGCGGCTGAGCTTCGATGATCCGTTACTCGACGGTCTGTTGATCCTCTGCAAACTGCATGGCGCCATCGTCAGTCGGGCCAGCCTGAGCGCCGGGCTGCCCTTGAACAAACAACGCCTGAGCCTGGATTTGCTGCCGCGCGCCGCTGCCCGGGCCGGGTTGCAGGCGCGCATCTTGCGCCGCGATCTGAAAGATATTTCACCGCTCAACCTGCCGATCCTGTTGCTGCTCAACGATGGCCGCACCGCCGTGTTGCGGCGTTTCGGCGATGACGGCAAAGCGCTGATCCTGCCCAGCGAAGCCGATGGCGGCGAGCAATGGATCAGCCGCGAAGAACTCACCGAGCACTATAGCGGCCAGGCCTTGTTCGCCCGTCCGCGCCACGAACTCGAAGACCTGCGCTCGCCGTTGGTGCCACGGGTGCATGCGTGGTTTCGCGACACGTTGAAACTGTCAAAATGGCTCTACAGCGATGCGATTCTCGCGAGTTTCCTGATCAACCTTTTAGGCCTGATGGTGCCGCTGTTCGTCATGCAGACCTATGACCGCGTGGTACCGAATCAGGCCACTTCGACCTTGTGGGTGCTGTCGATCGGGCTGCTGATCGGCACCGGTTTCGAACTGGTGTTGCGGGTGGTGCGTGCACACTTGCTCGACACTGCCGGCAAGAAAACCGATGTGATCCTTTCCGCGACTTTATTCGAACGCATCACCGGCATGTCGATGAAGGCGCGGCCGGCGACCATCGGCGGTTTTGCGCAGAGCATTCATGACTTTCAGGGCCTGCGCGAATTTCTCACGGCAGTGACGCTGACCAGCCTGATCGACCTGCCCTTCGTGGTACTGATGCTGGTGGTGATCGGCCTGCTCGGCGGTTGGCTGGTGGTGATTCCGCTACTCGCGTTTCCGATCACCATCGTCTTCGCGATGATCATTCAAGTGCGCCTGCGCGACACCGTGCAAAAGAGCCTGAGCCTCGGTGCCGAACGCCAAGCGGTGCTGATCGAAACCCTCGGTGGCCTGGAAACCCTCAAGGCTTGCAGCGCCGAAAGCGAGCGCCAGCACAAATGGGAAAGCACCCACGGCGCCCTCACCCGCCTCGACAGCCATGCGCGCAATCTGTCGGCACTGGCCACCAACGGCACGCTGTTCATTCAGCAGTTCTCGGGGATGGCGACCATTGTCGCCGGGGTCTACAGCATCATCGCCGGCAACCTCAGCGTCGGTGCGCTGGTCGCCAGTTACATGCTCGGCAGCCGTGTGCTCGCGCCGCTGGGGCAGATCGCCGGGCTGATCACGCGCTATCAGCAAGCGCAACTGACCATGAAAAGCACTGATGCGCTGATGGCCTTGCCGCAGGAACGTGACGGCAAACAGCGGCCATTGGAGCGCACGCAGTTGCAAGGCGCGCTGGACGTCAACGGCGTGACCTTCCATTACAACGGTCAAAATGCGCCGGCGCTGAGCAACGTCACCTTCAGCCTGAAACCCGGCGAGCGGGTCGGCATCATTGGCCGCAGCGGTTCGGGCAAAAGCACCTTGGCGCGATTGGTCATGGGCTTCTACGAACCCGAAGAAGGCCAACTGCTGCTCGACGGCCTCGACCTGCGCCAACTCGATGTCGCCGACCTGCGCCAGCAGATCGGTTATGTCGCCCACGACCTGCCGCTGCTGGCCGGCAGCCTGCGTGACAACCTGACCCTCGGCGCACGTTACATCAGCGATTCGCGGATGCTCGAAGTGGCCGAACTGACCGGCGTTACCGAACTCGCTCGCCAGCATCCGCAAGGTTTCGATCGGCCGGTGGGCGAGCGCGGACAATTGCTCTCCGGCGGCCAGCGCCAGGCCGTGTTGCTGGCGCGTTCGCTATTGCTTGATCCGCCGATCATGCTGCTCGACGAACCCACCAGCGCCATGGACAACAGCAGTGAAGACTTGCTGCGGCAGAAACTGCATGGCTGGGTGCAAGGCAAAACCTTACTGCTGGTGACCCACCGCACTTCGATGCTGAGTCTGGTGGACCGGTTGCTGGTGCTGGACAACGGCCGGGTCGTCGCCGACGGTCCGAAAGAAGCGGTCATCGATGCACTGCGCAAGGGCCGTGTCGGCTCGGCGGCGGTCTAGGAGTTGCCCCATGTCTGCTTCCTCCGATAGCAAAGATCGCGGCTACTTCGACAGTTTCGGTAAAAGCGCCGAAGCGGAATTCATGCCGGAAACCGCCGGTGCTTCGCTGCAGGATTCGCCGCGCTGGTCGCGGATCACCGTGTGGCTGGCGGCGGCGCTGCTGATCAGCGCGGTGGTCTGGGCCAAGTTCGCCGTGCTCGAAGAAGTGACCATGGGCGAAGGCAAGGCGATTCCGTCGAGCAAGGTGCAGGTGATCCAGAACCTTGAGGGCGGGATCGTTACCGAAATCTTTGTGCGTGAAGGGCAAATGGTCAATAAGGGCGACACCCTGCTGCGTCTGGATGACACGCGCTTTCGCTCGAACAAGGGCGAGAGCGAGGCCGATCGCTATGCGCTGACCGCGCAGGTCGAACGGTTGTCGGCGGAGGCCGAGGGCCGGCCGTTCAAGCTCTCTGATGAGGTGATCGCCAAGGCACCGCAAGTCGCCGAAGACGAGCGTTCGCTGTACGAGCAACGCCAGCGCCGACTGGCCAGCGAGCAGCGCACGTTGAGCGAACAACTGCGGCAGAAGACTCAGGAACTCGCCGAATTTCGCTCCAAGCAGGGCCAGTTCAGTTCCAGTCTGGCGTTGCTGCAGCAAGAGATGAACATGTCCGAACCGCTGGTAAAAACCGGCGCGGTCTCGCCCGTGGAAATTCTGCGTCTGAAACGTAGCGCAGTGGAAATCCGTGGCTCGTTGAACGCGACAACCCTGGCCATTCCCCGCGCTGAATCAGCGATTGCCGAGATCCGCAGCAAGATCGACGAGTCGGAGCAAACCTTCCGCTCGGAAGCCGCGAAAGAGCTGAATGAGAAACGCACCGATCTGTCGAAAATCACCGCGACCAGCATCGCCATCGACGACCGCGTCACCCGCACGACAGTGACCTCACCGGTGCATGGGGTGATCAAACAATTGAAGGTCAACACCATCGGTGGCGTGGTTCAACCGGGCAGCGACATGGTCGAAATCGTGCCGCTGGAAGACAACCTGCTGATCGAAGCCAAAGTGCGCCCGCAGGATGTGGCGTTCCTGCATCCGGGCCAGAAAGCCATGGTCAAGTTCAGTGCCTATGACTACACGATTTACGGCGGGTTGAGCGCCAAGCTTGAGTTGATCGGCGCCGACACGATTACCGATGACAAGGGCAACAGCTTTTATCTGATTCAGGTGCGCACCGATAAAAACCATTTGGGCGGGGATGTTAAACCGCTGCTGATCATTCCGGGGATGGTGGCGACGGTGGACATTATTACCGGGGAGAAGAGTGTCTTGGATTATCTGTTGAAACCGGTGCTGAAAGCGCGGACCGAGGCGATGCGCGAACGGTAAATCTCGCCGTAACCTGCGTTGACTGAACAATTGCTATCGCGAGCAGGCTCACTCCTACATTTGGAATGTGTTCCCCCTGTAGGAGTGAGCCTGCTCGCGATAGCGCCAGTCCAAACGACAATTATCTTTCGGCATGATTACGCTGAAAGGTCTCCTCCCCCATCGCCGCAATCTGCCCCTCGATCAACGCCTCGAACGGTTTGAGCAACGGCTCGAATGACGCCGACGGTTCCAGCGTCTGCAAAGCCTGCACAATCGCCTCAATGGTCGACAACGCCCCCGGTCCCGGCGCCTTGCGCAAGCGATAGCGCGACACCCCGCCCTCGGCCAGCGTCACCCGTGGCAACGCCGCCAGCAGCGGATTGAGGTGCAGCATCTTGCGCGCCTTGCGCCATGTGCCGTCCGGAACTACCAGCAACAGCGGCTCATCGGATTCGACGTAAGCCTGCATCGGCTGCGCATCCTCCGCCGGAAATAACAGCCGCGCCTGATATCCCGGTTGATTCAGCAACGCCGGCAAATCCTCGAACACCTCGCCAACGACCAGCTCGGCATTGCTCAACCCCAACGCCGCCAGCCGCGCGGTATTCAGCGCATGATTAACTTCACTCGGATGCTGCAACAGCAACACCCGCGTGCGGCTGTCGAGGCTCGGAATCAGCGGGCACAGGCAATGGGTTTGTGGACGCAGGCAGCGCGGGCATTGAGGTCTGGACATGTTGTTTACGCCTGATTCAACTGAGCTTTAAGCAGATCACGGAACGTCTGAATCAGCGGTTCGCGACTACGGCCCCGGCGCATGATCATTGAAAACGGTGCCTGATAACCGAACGTCGCCGGCAGCAATACGCGCAGGTCGCCCTTGTCGGCCCAGGCCTGCGCGTAGTGCTCCGGCAAGTAACCGATGTAGGCGCCGGACAGCACCAGAATCAGTTGCGCTTCCATACTTTCCACGGTCGCGGCGCTGTGTTTGAAACCGTGCCGGGCCAATTCCGCCTGACTCCAGTAACCACGACCGACCATGCGTTGCTGAGTGATGACCTGCTCGGGAATCCGCCGCTCGTTGAACAACGGATGCCGGCTGCTGCAATACAACCAGTGCTGCTCGCGGTACAGCGGCATGTAGACCAGACCGCTCATGCGCGTGGAAAACGCACCGATGGCCAGGTCGAGGCGGTTGTCCTGCACGCCGAGTTGCAATTCGTAGGGGCTCATCACCGACAAATGCAGATGCACCGCCGGGTGTTCCTGACTGTAGGCGCCGATGGCCTCGGCGAATGGCAGGGCCTTGTCGCTGACGGTGGAGTCGATCACGCCGAGGTTGAGCGTGCCGCGCAGTTCGCCCTTGAGCGCGGCGGCGTATTGCTCGAAACCTTCGAGTTCGGCGAGCAGACGCAGGGTTTCCTGATGGAACAGCTCACCCTTGCTGGTCAGGCTGAACCCGCCGCGCCCGCGATGGCACAGCACCAGGCCGAGCGCGGCTTCGAGCTGGCTCATGTAGGTGCTGATCGCCGAGGTCGACAGGTTGAGTTCCTGCTGCGCGTTGGCGAAACCCTGATGACGGACGACGCTGACGAAGATGCGCAACAGTTTCAGGTCGGGTAAAGCGTTGGCCATGTCTGCTCCGGGCTTTGCAACTGTGTGTCGGTGGGAAAAGCCCCTCACCCCAGCCCTCTCCCCGAGGGAGAGGGAGCCTACCGAGCTGTTATGAGGATTTACGCCGACCTGCAATATCGAGTCGAACTCAAAATTAAAAAGCAATGGAGATCAGCTCCCTCTCCCTCCGGGAGAGGGCTGGGGTGAGGGCAGCAATCCCCAGCCGATCACAATCTTGAACCCGCCGAAGTCTAATCCCAGCCTCGCCATTAGTTTAGAAAAATCTGAACTAAGTTTTTGCCCGTAGCGATTCTTTCCCCTCACTACATTTCGCATCATCGGCCCCACAGCGGCGTCCGAACCCGTGCTCCACGGCGCGCCGACATAAATAAAACAAAGACGATGAGGCCTTACCCGTGGACAAGATTCTTCACCAACCACTGGGCGGCAACGAAATGCCGCGCTTCGGCGGCATCGCCACCATGCTCCGACTCCCCCATGTACCGACCGCTGCCGGCCTGGACGCTGCGGGTGTTGGCGGGCG
>NZ_JBIUVX010000004.1:76555-77648 GCF_044743175.1 Pseudomonas sp. NPDC087690 | reverse complement strand
CGCCCCGGCCCCCGCTTCGGGCCACGCGACCTCCGCACCGACGCGGTGATGATCCGCCCGTACAACATGGCCACTGGCGCTGCGCCGTTCGACTCGCTGTCGGTGGCCGACATCGGTGACGTGGCGATCAACACCTTCAACCTGCTCGACGCCGTGCGCATCATCGAAGAAGCCTACGACAACATCCTCGAGCACAACGTGATCCCGATGACCCTGGGCGGCGACCACACCATCACCCTGCCGATCCTGCGGGCGATTCATAAAAAGCATGGCAAGGTCGGTCTGGTGCACATCGATGCCCACGCTGACGTCAACGATCACATGTTTGGTGAGAAGATCGCCCACGGTACGACCTTCCGTCGCGCCGTCGAAGAAGGTCTGCTGGACTGCGACCGCGTGGTGCAAATCGGTCTGCGCGCGCAGGGTTACACCGCTGACGACTTCAACTGGAGCCGCGATCAAGGTTTCCGCGTCGTACAAGCCGAAGAGTGCTGGCACAAGTCGCTGGCTCCGCTGATGGCCGAAGTGCGCGAGAAAGTCGGCGGCGGTCCGGTGTACCTGAGCTTCGACATCGACGGTATCGACCCGGCCTGGGCGCCTGGCACCGGCACCCCGGAAATCGGTGGTCTGACGACCATTCAGGCGATTGAAATCGTCCGTGGCTGCCAAGGCCTCGACCTGATCGGTTGCGATCTGGTAGAAGTCTCGCCCGCTTATGACACCACCGGCAACACCTCGCTGCTGGCCGCCAACCTGCTGTACGAAATGCTCTGCGTACTGCCTGGCGTGGTCCATCGCTGAGGGTCGGGTCATGAACGAACGTGATCAGGTTTTGCAAGCGGCTGCCGATCTGGTGGCCGCCTTCGCCCGTAACGATCGCGAAGCTTACTTCGGCGCGTTCAGCGCCGATGCGAGTTTCGTCTTCTACACCCTCGAACAGCCGCTGCTGTCGCGCGATGCCTATCAGGCCTTGTGGGACAGCTGGCGCGCCGAGGATGGCTTCGAGGTGCTTGCGTGCACCTCGAGCAACGCCTTTGTCAGCCTGCAGGGTGACGTGGCGATTTTCATCCAGGACGTGGCCACCGAGCTGCGC
>NZ_JBIUVX010000004.1:31580-76545 GCF_044743175.1 Pseudomonas sp. NPDC087690 | reverse complement strand
AGCCAGGAGCGCGAGACGATTGTTTTCAAGAAACAAGCGTCGAGCCTAGAACAACAAGGCCATTGGCTGGCCTGCCACGAACATTTGTCCGCAATGCCGGAAGGGCTGCCATCCCCTTAGCCAAAACAGGTGACGCCTCACGCACGATGAGGCGCGCCTTTATGATCGGAGCAGATCATGAATAACAACAACAACGACCAAAGCCTTACGCAAATTGAAACCCACGGGGTCGAACAGATCCCGGACCACGAACGCAGCGCAGGCCCGACGGACTTGTTCCGGATGATCTTCGGTGGTTCGAATACCTTTGCCACCGCCGTGCTCGGCAGTTTCCCGGTGCTGTTCGGTCTGTCTTTTCAGGCCGGCGTCTGGGCGATTGTGTCGGGCGTGCTGCTCGGCTCGCTGATCCTCGCACCGATGGGCCTGTTCGGCCCGCTCAACGGCACCAACAATGCCGTGTCGTCCGGTGCGCACTTCGGCGTGCACGGGCGGATCGTCGGTTCGTTCCTGTCGCTGTTGACCGCCATCGCGTTTTTCTCGCTCTCGGTGTGGAGTTCGGGGGATGCGCTGATCGGTGGTGCGAAACGCCTGATCGGCTTGCCGGAAACCGACCTGACTCTGGGCCTGGCCTACGGTCTGTTCGCGATCCTGGTGCTGACCGTATGCATCTACGGCTTCCGCTTTCTGCTGTGGGTGAACAAGATCGCGGTGTGGAGCGCCAGCCTGTTATTCCTGCTGGGCATCTTTGCCTTCGCCGGTCCTTTCGACGCGCATTACGCTGGCACCGTCAGCCTCGGTCAGCCGGGCTTCTGGGCCGCGTTCATCGGCGCCGCGCTGGTGGCGATGAGCAACCCGATTTCCTTCGGTGCGTTCCTCGGTGACTGGTCGCGCTACATCCCGCGTGACACCTCCAAGCAACGGATCATGGCGGCGGTGGTGCTGTCGCAGATTGCCACGTTCATCCCGTTCCTGTTCGGCCTGACCACCGCGACCATCGTCGCGATCAAGGCGCCGGACTATATAGCGGCGAACAACTATGTCGGCGGTTTGCTGGCTGTGTCGCCGAGCTGGTTCTTCTTGCCGGTGTGCCTGATCGCGGTGATCGGCGGCATGTCCACCGGCACTACCTCGCTGTATGGCACCGGGCTGGACATGTCCAGCGTGTTCCCCCGAGTGCTGTCGCGAGTAAAGGCGACATTGCTGATCGGCGTGCTGTCGATTGCCTTCATCTTCATCGGCCGCTTTGCGGCGAACCTGGTGCAGAGCGTGTCGACTTTCGCCGTGCTGATCATCACCTGCACCACGCCATGGATGGTGATCATGATCATCGGTCTGTTGGTGCGCCGCGGCTTCTACTGCCCGGATGACCTGCAAGTGTTCACCCGTGGCGAACAGGGCGGACGCTACTGGTTCAGCCACGGCTGGAACTGGCGTGGTCTGGGCGCATGGATCCCGAGCGCGGTGGTCGGTTTGTGCTTCGTCAATCTGCCGGGGCAATTCGTTGGCCCGCTGGGTGAAATGGCCGGTGGCATCGACATCAGCTTGCCGGTGACTCTGGGCCTGGCCTCGGTGGTGTACCTGACGCTGCTAAGCCTGTTCCCGGAACCGCGCGAAGTGTTCGGCCCGAAGGATGCACGCAGCCAAATCCTGGAAAAACCTGAACTGCGCCAGACCGCCTGACGCAGATCCCCCGTGGGAACGAGCCTGCTCGCGAAAGCAATTTGTCAGACACATCTTTGTTGAATGTGCTGACGCCTTCGTCGGATCGCCGCCCGGAGCAGGCTCGCTCCCACAGTGGGCAGCATTGCTGAACCAAATTTGTTTCACCATAAAAAAGACAATCGGAGACACGCCATCATGGCTTTGGATTTATTCGTCGTCCTCATCTACGCCGCCGGCATGCTCTTGCTCGGCTACTTCGGCATGCGCAAGGCCAAGACCAACGAGGACTTTCTCGTCGCCGGTCGTAACCTCGGCCCAAGCCTGTACATGGGCACCATGGCCGCGACCGTACTGGGTGGCGCGTCCACCGTCGGCACCGTGCGTCTGGGTTACGTGCACGGCATCTCCGGTTTCTGGCTGTGCGCAGCCCTCGGTTGCGGCATCGTCGCGCTGAACCTGTTCCTCGCCAAACCGCTGCTGAAACTGAAGATCTACACCGTTACCCAGGTGCTGGAAAAACGCTACAACCCGATGGCCCGCTCGGCGAGCGCGGCAATCATGCTCGCCTACGCACTGATGATCGGCGTGACCTCGATCCTGGCGATCGGCACCGTCCTGCAAGTGCTGTTTGACCTGCCATTCTGGGTGTCGGTACTCGTCGGTGGTGGCGTCGTGGTGATCTACTCGGCGATCGGCGGCATGTGGTCGCTGACCCTGACCGACATCGTCCAGTTCATCATCAAGACCGTGGGCCTGATGTTCATTCTGTTGCCGATCTGCCTGTACCGCGTCGGCGGCTGGGACGAACTGGTGCTGAAACTGCCGGCGACCGCCTTCAGCTTCACCACCATCGGCTGGGACACGATCATCACCTACTTCATGATCTACTTCTTCGGCATCCTGATCGGTCAGGACATCTGGCAACGGGTGTTCACCGTCAAGACCGCCAAAGTCGCGCAATACGCCGGCAGCATCGCGGGTATCTACTGCATCCTCTACGGCCTGGCCTGCGCGCTGATCGGCATGGCTGCACACGTGCTGATCCCGGATCTGGACAACGTCAACAACGCCTTCGCCGCCATCGTCAAACTGTCGCTGCCGGACGGCATCCGTGGTCTGGTGATCGCTGCGGCACTGGCGGCAATGATGTCCACCGCCAGCGCCGGCCTCCTCGCCGCTGCCACCACACTGACTGAAGATCTGCTGCCGAAACTGCGTGGCGGCAAACAGTCGAGCCTGGGCATCAACCGCCTGTTCACCCTGCTGACCGGTGTGGTCGTGCTGGGTATCGCCCTCGTTGTAAACGACGTGATCAGCGCCCTGACCCTCGCTTACAACCTGTTGGTGGGCGGCATGCTGATCCCGCTGATCGGCGCGATTTTCTGGAAACGCGCGACCACCGCCGGCGCCATTGCCTCCATGGGTCTGGGTTTCGCCACTTCGCTGCTGTTCATGTTCAAGGACGGTCTGGATGCCAACACGCCGATCTACTACAGCCTCGGCGCAGGTCTGGTGAGTTTTGTGGTCGTCAGCCTGTTCTCCCCTCGCCCGGCAACCGTGGCGAGTGCGATCTAAGCTCTGATGTAACGACTTGATGCTTTCTTCGACGGGTGTGGCACGGGCGTGTCCTCCCTTATTTCCTGCACCGCGTTGCGCCTAAAAGCGAGCCAGGCAAGGCGCAGTCCGTAGGTAAGGGTTGTTCCTTGCCAAGGACTGCAACGCAGCCTGGCTCGCTTTTAGGCACAACCCGGAGGGCCGGAGCTGATGTCGTGCAGGGCTGCGTTGCTCGGAGCTTATTTGGAAAAACCAAACTACGCTCCTCGCGCCTTGCCCTGCACGACATCAGATCCGGCGCGGTGCAGGAAATAAGGGAGGACACGCCCACTTGCCACACCCGTTTTTTTCGTCTGGAGAAAAGTGAATATGAAGATCGTTTCGCGCGATCAGTGGTTTGAAGTGCAACACTTGAGCGATGGCATTCGGCTGATCCATGAGCCGTATATTCGGCCGTTCTACCGCTGCAACCTGTGGCATGTGCAAGGCCGCGACAAAGACCTGTTGCTGGATAGCGGTTCGGGGCTGGTCAGCCTGCGCGAGCAGTTGCCATGGATCACCGAGCGGCCATTGATGGCGGTGGCCAGCCATTGCCATTTCGACCATATCGCCGGGCATCATGAATTTGCTGAACGGCTGGTGCACCCGGCCGAGGCGGACATTCTGGCGGCGCCGGATGGCGAGAATGATCTGAGCCGCGCATTCGTTGGCGATGACATGTTCGAGGCGCACCCGGACTGCCCGTTGTGCTACGCCGAATACCGGGTCAAAGCCGCGCCGGCCACCGGGTTTGTCGAGGACGGCGATGTGCTGGATCTGGGCAATCGCACGCTGCAAGTGCTACACACACCGGGGCATTCGCCGGGCGGCATCAGCCTGTATGAAGCGGCCACTGAAACCCTGTTCAGCGGCGACATCATCTACGACGGGCCGCTGATCGAAGACGCCTACCACTCCAATCTTGAGGATTACGCCAGCAGTCTGCGACGTTTGCAGGCGTTGCCGATTCGCACGGTGCATGGCGGGCATTTCGGCAGTTTTTCCGGCGAGCATTTGCGCTCGATGATTGACCAATGGTTGCGCGGCCACGCCTGAGGCCTGCTTCACTCAAGCAGAACAACCATCAGAAAAATCTGTCATGAGAAGAGCTGCCGTGCGTGCCGCCGTGCACCGATATATCCAGCGTTTGCTGGAAACCCGCGAATTCAACGACAACACCAGCCTGGTGCAACTGGGGCTGGAGAAAGCCGACATCGAGGATTTGATCTTTCATCTGGAAGATGAATTCGGACTGACGGCGTTCACCGCCGAGGAAGACCGCATGCTCAAGACCGCGAAGACTGCGAATGACTTGAGCCGGTTCTTGCTTGAGATTGGCCGGCACTGAAAGCAAAAGATCGCAGCCTTCGGCAGCTCCTGCATTGATTCGTGCAGGAACTGCCGCAGGCTGCGATCTCTTGATCTTGAATCCTGTGATCTCGGATCGGTGGCGTTACCGGCGCCGTTGTTGACGGCGACGCTGCTCGTCATCGGTGCGGATCGGGACAGGCTGCAGAGGCGGTTCGATCAAGCCGAGGGCAACACCCAAGTCGTGTAGCCAGTTTTGAATTTTCTCTTTCATCGTCATGCCCCCTTCAGGGTGGTGCTGAGCGGCCGGAATTCTGAGGCCGCTTCGCACTGATAATAGTCCGAAGTCCTACGCAATGCTCGGCCAAATCCGCAATGATCTGTTACTGAATTGAACAGAATTCGCCGGCATTGGTTCAGGCTGTTTCGCGGGTTTCGATCTGAGCCGCAGGATAGACAGCTTGCTGCACCTCGACCCAGGCATTGAGGTTGGCGCCGACCATGCCTTTGCGCCACATGAGCCACGTTGTCGCACCCACGAATGGCTCGGCCAACGGGTGCGCCGCGACGCTCTCGCGACCCGGCAGACTGGCAAGCATCGACTCCGCCATCAACGCCACGCCGCTGCCGGCGATCACGCAGGCGAGCATGCCCTGATACGACTCGATCTCCATCGCCCGGCCCATCGCTGCGTGATAGTGGGCGTACCAGGCCTCCAGGCGCATGCGATAGGAACAGCCCTGACGGAAGGTGAACACCGAACGCCCTTCGACATCCTTGGCACTGCGCACGGGCGGATGATCGGTTTCGGTAATCAGCACCAGCCGCTCTTCACACAACGGCACACCGTCGAGTCCGGCCAGTTCCAGCGGGCCATCGACCAGCGCCGCATCGAGTCGACCGGTAAGCAGACCTTCGAGCAACTCGCCACTCGGCGCCGACTGCACCTGCAGGTTCACCGCCGGGTATTGCTTGTGATAACGCGCGAGCAACGCCGGTAAATGGATCGCCGCCGTGCTGTACATGGTGCCGAGGACAAAATCCCCCGCCGGCTGCCCGCCCATCACCGCCGCACTGGCCTGATCGCGTAACGCAAACAACTTGCCGGTGTAGTCCAGCAGGACTTTTCCCGCAGGCGAAAGCTGCAAACGCTGACGCTCACGGACGAAAAGTTCGACACCCAACTGTTCTTCCAGCTGTTTAAGCCGCGTCGACAGATTGGAAGGCACCCGGTGCAAGCGTTCGGCGGCGCGGGTGATCGAACCTTCCTCGGCAACGGCCTGAAAGATCCGCAATTGGCTGAACTCCACAAGCTTTCTCCATAACAGAACAAGTTACTCACTATTATTCAATTTTAAAGAAAGTCAATCAGTCCTAGCCTGACGGTCATTGATCGTTCATAGGAATCCCGACCATGTCGCCCCTGATTCGCTTATCCGCTTGTTTCGTAGCCCTGATGATGGCCATGGGCATCGGGCGTTTCGCCCTCACGCCACAAATGCCGCACCTGCTCAGCGAAGGTCAGTTCGACCTGACGGCCGCCGGTCTGATCGCTGCGGCCAACTACCTCGGTTACTTGCTGGGCGCGGTGGATGCGATGTTTGCGCATCGCCCGCAGCAGGTGCAGCGACGCCTGCACGGCGGCTTGTGGCTGTGTGTTTTGCTGACGCTGGCGTCGTTTTGGGCCACGGGCTTTTGGTCGCACTTGGTGCTGCGCTTCGGCACCGGGGTGGCGAGTGCCTGGGTGCTGGTGATGATCACGTCTTTAAGCCAGCCACTGGCAGCGGCAGCGGGTCGTCCACGTTTGGGCGCGTTGGTATTTGCCGGGCCTGGGCTGGGGATTTTTCTGACGGGGTTGTTGGCGCTGGTCTCCCACCTGCTCAATCAGACCTCGGCGACGCTGTGGCTGATTTACGCCGCTGCGGCACTGGTGATGATGCTCGGCGTCTGGCGCATTTTGCCGCAGCCGGTCGGTGGCTTACCGGTGGTTGTGACTGACGCCAACCCACCGAATCAAGGTATCGGCCGTCTGGCGACCATTTATGCCCTGTATGGCATCGGCTACATCATCCCCGCGACGTTCCTCTCGCAAATGGCCAACGCACAGTTCCACGGACAGTGGCAGGCGGATCTGTTCTGGCCGTGCTTTGGTCTGGCCGCCGCGCTCGGCGTGTTGCTGGTGAGCCTGCGTCGTCACGACCCCGCGACCACCCGGCATTGGTTGATGGCAACGTTATGGCTGCAAGCGGCGGGAGTATTCGCCTGCCTGCTGAGCAGCGGCCTCGGTCTGGCGCTGGGGGTCATTCTGTGTGGTACGCCGTTCCTCGCCTGCATGCAATTGGTCATGCAACGCTCACGGGAAATCGCGCCCCACGCAACGCAGCGCAACGCCGGACTGCTGACCGCGTGCTTTGCCGTCGGCCAGCTCAGCGGCCCATTACTGGCAGCATTGAGCAGCCATTTCAGCGGTGGCCTGCAACCGGCGCTGGTGATCGCCGGCAGCGGTTTGCTGATCGCCGGCGGCCTGGCGATGCAATCGACTAACGCTGGCCCAGCGCTTGGCGCAAACGCCTGCGCAGCCACTGCTCGGCGCTGACAAAGGTGATGCCGAGCAACACCAGCACGGCGCCGATGACGAAATTCACGCTCAGTTGTTCGCCCAACAGAATCACGCCGAAGGTGACGCCGAACAGCGGCGTCATGAACGAGAACACCGCCAGGTTGGCGGCCAGATAACGGCGCAGCAGCCAGAACCAGATCAGGTAGCTGAAGAACGACACCACCAGGCCCTGGAACAGCACGCTGGCCACCGCTACGGGCGTCAGGCTGACATGGGTGATCTGACCACTGAACAAGGCGATCAACAGCAGGCCGACAAAGCCGACCATCAATTGATAGAACAGGGTCAATGTCACCGGGGCTTCCGACAGTCGCGAGGCACGAACGACCACGGTGGTGGCCCCCCAACAGGCGCCGGCCAATATGCCGAAGGCATCGCCGAGCAGCATACGCCGGTCGAGGTTGTCCCACGACACACCGCCGGCGAAGGCGATTGCGATACCGATGAACGCCAGTAGAATCCCCAGCCACTGCAACGGCCGCAGGCGCTCGCTGGCCAAAAGAAAATGCACGCCCAACGCGGTAAAAATCGGCGCGGTGTAGAGGAAGACCGACATGTGCGCGGCGGTGGTCAGTTGCAAACCTTCAGCAATGAAGAAAAACTCCAGACCGAACAGCGCACCGGCCAGCAAACCGCCGCGCCAAGTAACGCCGACCTGGTCCCAGCCGCCCCTCCAGCAGATCAGCAAGCCGACCAGCAGTGCGGAAATCCCCGAGCGCGCCGCCGCTTGCATCACGGGTGCAATGTCTGGCGCGGCCCACTTGATCATTACTTGCTGCACGCCCCAGATCAGGCACAAGCCGATCATCACCTGCAAGGCAAAACGGTCGGCATTGCGCCGCTCGCTACTCACCGCAACACCTCGAACACACACAACATGGCAGGCCATCCAATGGTCAGAAATCAGTGTCGAGGATTATCAATCAGTCGGGCGGAAAAAGCCGTCTGGAAAAGACATTTTGTGCTTCAGTGGCGTCAGCGCTGAATGGCTGTCGGCTGCGCCGCCAATCGCGAGCAGGCTCGCTCCTACAGTTGATCGCGTTCCCCGGTAGGAGTGAGCCTGCTCGCGATGGCGTCAGTTCAATCGACGCGGGTTAGCGATCAGCTCCAGCAAACCGCCTCGCCAGCAAAAACCCGACAGCACAGGCGACCGCCGTGGCAAACGTGCCCCACGCCCAATCCATCAGCGTCACCTGCACCGACCAGCCACGCAACGTCGCCCAATTGGTCAGGTCGTACGTGCCATACGCCACCAGCCCCAGCAACGCGCCCCGCTTCGCCGCCCATTGCCATGTCACGGCCGGCAGCACCACAAACACCACACAACCGAAAACATACAGGCAATAAAAAACCGCTGCCGGAACCAGCAGCGGTTTATCGAGCATCAGCGGACCGAGCAGTTCGCGATAGGTCGGCGCCATCAACAGGCCGAGCCAGATGCCGTCGAGCAGCAGAAACGCAATCAGCGTCGCAACATATGCAACCAGAGTTTTCTTCATAACACCCGCCCTCATGTAGGAGCTGCCGCAGGCTGCGATCTTTTGACTTTGTTTTTAAAAGACAAGATCAACAGATCACAGCCTGCGGCAGCTCCTACATGGGGCCAGCGGTGGCTCAGGTTAGTTCAATGCGATCGGCGTGGATAACGATCTTGCCTTCCTTGTACAGCGCACCGATGGCCTTCTTGAAGTTGCCTTTGCTGACGCCGAACAGGCTGCTGATCAGCGCCGGATCGCTCTTGTCGCTGACCGGCAGCGTGCCGCTGTTATCACGCAACTTGGCGAGGATCTTCGAGTTGAGGCTGCTGGCCGCTTCCTGGCCAACCGGTTGCAGGCTCAGGGCAATTTTGCCGTCGGCGCGCACTTCCTTGATGTAGCCCTTCTCGCTCATGCCGGCGCGCATGAACTTGAAGATTTCGTTCTTGTGGATCAAACCCCAATGCTTGTTGTTGATGATCGCCTTGAAGCCCATGTCAGTGGCTTCGGCAACCAGCAGATCAACTTCCTGACCCAGGCTGTAGTTCGCCGGGGTCTTGTCGAGGTAGCGATCCAGACGCGCAGTGGCGGTGATGCGGCGGGTGTGCTTGTCGAGGTAGACGTGCACCACGCAATATTCACCGGCAGTCATCTGCCGTTTTTCTTCGGAGTACGGCAGCAACAGGTCTTTCGGCAAACCCCAATCGAGGAACACGCCGATGCTGTTGACTTCAACAACTTTCAGGCTGGCAAATTCACCGACCTGAACTTTTGGTTTTTCAGTGGTAGCGAGAAGTTTGTCTTCGCTGTCCAGATAAACAAATACGTTGAGCCAGTCTTCATCTTCGCTGGGAATATCTTTAGGGATATAACGGTTGGGCAAAAGAATCTCGCCATCGGCACCGCCGTCCAGATATAAACCGAAGTTAGTGTGTTTAACCACTTGCAAACTGTTGTAACGCCCGACTAAAGCCATTTCCAGAACCCTCATTGCGTGGGCGGCATTCTACCCGTTTTTGCCTGCGACGTCGGGCGGTAGATCGGCGGTTGCCGGGAATTCTGCGCAACGCCTTGATTTTCCTTGATCTGCGCCGCACCGGGTGCCACTCGTCAGTCGGCTGTGCGCCCTCGCGGCATATCGCCACACCGCTGAAATCCATTAATCTTCTTATTTAAAACAGCAGGTTAGCCAAGTATTTCGAATATTGAATCGAGCATACTGCAGTGCAGCGCTAGGTTATTCCCGGGGATATTTACCAAGCAATTGTCAAGTTATTCCTGTACGATGCCTGGCCGAGTTACTTTTCTACAGGTTAATGGCCGCCATGCGTGTAAAAGCATCCACCAGCAAAGCAAAGCCAGCTCCAGCCGTTGAAACCAGCGAATCGATCAACGATCAGATCGCAGCGTTCCTCAAGTCCGGCGGCGAGATCCAGCAAATTGCCAAAGGCGTCAGTGGCCAGACGTTCGGCCCGTCCAAGCAGATCAGCCTGGGCAAGAAGTAACACCCGGTTTTACCCCCGTCCAGAGGCGCTTTGAGCTTCGAAGCGCCTGGACTGGCACCGCGAAACACCCTCCCCGCTTTAAACAAATCAAATACCAAAAATTCTGAAAATCGACGAACGGCCATCAATGCCGAACATTCGCCGGTATCCTTGCACGCGTCTGGATCAAGCGTTTCAGCAGGCCCGCCGTCCTGCACTCGCTGTTCATGGAGTGACGCATGCGCAAAACATCCTGTTTATTACTCGTTGGCCTGCTGGCCGGTCCAACCGCGCACGCGCAAGTTTTCCAGCGTGAAATGGGCGACTTCGACCTCAAGCTCGGCACCACGCCAACGCGCAGCATGGCCCAAGGCCTGGTCAAACCCTCGGCGGCCGGGTCGTTTCATGGCGGCCTCGATCTGAGCCACGACAGCGGCCTCTATGTCGGCCAATACGCGCCGAGCATGGGCATCACGCCGGGCAAGAATCTCGAAATCGATTCCTACGTCGGTTTTAAACAACCCTTCGATCAAACCCTCGGCTACGAAGTCGGCATGATCCACTACAGCTATCCCAGCGTGGAAACCCTCGACAGCCAGGAGCTGTTCGGTGGCCTGACCCTGCTTGGCAGTCGTTTCGGCGTGGCATTGAGCAACGACCCGGATAAGCAGAACAACACCTTGTTTGCCGACCTTGGCGGCAATCAGCCGTTCGGCATCGGCGTCAGCATGAAATACACCACCCACCAATTGAACAAACCGGTGGCCGTGGACGGTGGTTATGTCAGCAGTTTCACCGATTGGTCAGTACAACTGTCGCGGCCGTTCATGGGTGTCGACCTTGACCTGATCTACAGCAACTCCAGCCTCAGCGGCAGCGATTGCTCGGCCTACTCCGGGCACAACAGCCAGTGCGACGGTCTCGTCACCCTCAAGGCCGAACGCGCATTCTATTGATCGGCTGAACTGCCGCGCGCATCCTGCATCACATAAGAATCAGACTCCCGAAGCCAGGCCATGCAAGGATTCGCTCATGTCTCGCTGGTTCAAACACATTGCCGCACTGTTGGTCTTCACCCTCGCCCTCGGCGCCTGCAGCCGAGTCGGCCTGGCTTATCGCAATCTCGACGTGATCATTCCGTGGACGCTCGGCGACTACCTGGATATGAACGGCGAGCAGAAAGACTGGTTCAACGAACGGCTCAAGGATCACCTGAGCTGGCATTGCACCACGCAATTACCGGGCTATCTGGACTGGCTGGATCGCTTGCAGACCATGGTCGAAACCAATCAGGTCACCGATGCCGCGCTACAGGCGCGCACCGTCGAAGCCAAGCAAGCGATTGCGCAAACGGCGAAGGAAATCACGCCTTCGGCCATCGAATTATTGCAAGGTCTGGATGACAAGCAAGTGGCCGAGATGAATGAGGCGTTTGCCAAGGATCTGCGCAAGCGTCAGCAGGAGTACCTGAAACCACCGCTTGATCAACAGATTGCCGAGCGTGGCGCGCGCATGGTCAAGCGCCTCAACGATTGGCTTGGGCCATTGAGCGCCACACAAGAGCAGCGGGTCATGGCGTGGTCGACCGCCCTGGGCGATCAGTACACCCAATGGATTGCCAACCGGGCCCATTGGCAGAAGCAGTTCAGTGCGGCTGTAGCGCAACGCAAAAGTCCCGAATTCCCACAGAGAATCGAGACCCTTCTGGTCAATCGCGAGAGTTTATGGACAGCGGATTACCGCAAGGCCTTCGCCGATACTGAGGCGCAGGGACGCTCGCTGGCGGTTGATCTGATGGCTGAGAGCTCGCCGCAACAGCGCCAGCGGTTGTTGAAGAAGATCGAGGGGGTGCGTAAAGACTTCAACGACCTCAAATGCCTCAAAGCCGCGAAGCAGAACTAGAAACAAAGATCGCAGCCTTCGGCAGCTCCTACAGAGATCGGTGTAGGAGCTGCCGAAGGCTGCGATCTTCTGCTTTCAGAGCCTCAGGCGATCTGGGCCTTCGAAGCCACTTCATCAAACGTCGCCTCGGCCAGCGGATCGTCCTGTTCATCCAGCACCTCACGCGGATGATCATTGCCGGGAATGCTGCTGTCTATCAGGCTCAACAGGCTGGAACCGCGAGGCGTCAGCACAAAATTGTTGCCGGTGCTGCCCTCTTCATCCGGACGCGGTGCGATGTAGCCACGCAACAACAGCAAGCGTTCATAGTCGCAAGCCAGCGTTTTCAGATGATCAAGGTTCTCGATCGGCTCGCCCGCACTGGCTTTCTCCGCCGCATAGTCTTCGGCGTAAGCCCGAGGGGCAAAACTGTGGCCGGCGCTGTTTTGCACTTCATGCAGCAAGCGTTCAATCAAATCCCAGTTATAAGTCGTCATCCTGATACAACCTCCGGTGCGCGTGATTTATGGCGCGTTCATAGGTTGTGACCGGAGCCGCTCGCAGCCGTTCAGCCGCATGTTGCGCGACCACCGACCGGCGGTCTGTCGATTTCCCGCAGGGTTAAACGACTAGTCTGAAACAGACGGTTTCAACCCCGCAGGAGAAATCATCATGAACGTTGAGAATCATCCGGTGGTATCGCGCGAAGAATGGCTCGCCGCCCGTAAGCAACATCTGGCCCACGAGAAAGCCTTCACCAAGGAACGCGACCGCCTCAGCGCAGAACGTCGCGCGCTGCCATGGCTGAAAGTCGACAAGGATTACCATTTTCAAGGCCCGAACGGCGAACTGAAACTCGCCGACCTATTCGGTAAACACAGCCAGTTGATCGTTTACCACTTCATGTTTGCCAAGGATTGGGAGGAAGGCTGTCAGGGCTGCTCTTTCCTCAGTGACCATATCGATGGCGCCAACCAGCATCTGGCGCATCACGACATTGCGCTGGTGGCTGTGTCCCATGCGCCATTCAACGAGTTTCAGGCGTTCAAACAACGGATGGGCTGGAAATTCGACTGGGTGTCGTCAGAAGGCTGCGACTTCAACTATGACTTCGGCGTGTGTGCCCGTGCCGACGATGTCGCGGCGGGAACGGCTACCTACAACTACGAAAAAACTGACAGCGCCGAGGAAGAAATGCCCGGGCTGAGCGTGTTTTATCGCGACGCAAATGGCGACATCTTCCACACCTATTCAACGTATGCACGTGGTCTCGACATGCTGGTCGGTGCCTACAACTATCTCGACCTCACGCCCAAGGGCAGGAATGAAGACGAGATCATGGAATGGGTTCGGCATCATGATCGATATGACGGGCAAACCCGATCCAGCTGCTGCCATGGCGACTGAACTTTTCGCAGCAAAAAGGGCTCAACCGGTTAACTCGCCTTAACCGGAACTGAGGCCCTCCCCATGAAAACCCTGATCAAGCTCACTCTCGCCGCCACTCTTGCCTGCGCCTTGCCCGTCTGGGCCTGTACGCCGGAAGAGGCCACCGCCAAACGCGAACAACTGGCCAAGGAAGTTGCCAAGCTCACCGAACAGAATCCGGCCAAGGCCAAGGAGATCAATGCCGAGTTGCAGAAGATGGATCTGGGTACGGCCAGTGCGGATCTGCCGGACAAGTGCCAGTTGATTGATCAGCGGTTGAAAGAACTCGGTACGGCCGAGAAGAAAGCCGAAAGTTAAAAACAAAAGATCGCAGCCTGCGGCAGCTCCTACGCCGATCACCGTAGGAGCTGCCGCAGGCTGCGATCTTTTGTTCATGAAAATGCATAAATGCATTTATTTAGTTGCACAAACGCATAACCCGTCTACGGTTACATCGAGCAAGGAGATCGGCAACCGCCATCGGAGATGGCAACCCTCAAGCGCCGATCGCTCGGCAACACCCCTTACAAGCGGGACGCTTGTTTTCATTCATGGAGGATTGAAAAAATGTTAACCACTGAAGCAAGACCCTATACCAGCGAATCACTGCCAAGGTGCCTCATCGGTCATCTGCTCGACCCACAACTGGTCGAAGTCGAAGCGGCAGAACACGCCAGCGCTTTTGCCGCTGGCAGCCTCAACTTCAGCATGCAGCAACAGACCCAGACCAACTGGTGCTGGGCCGCTGTTTCCGCCTCGGTCGGCAACTATTACGGCACCGGCAACTGGACTCAGTGCGGTGTGGCCAGCACTCAGCTCGACCGCAACTGCTGCAATCAGCCAGGGCCGTGCAACGTCTACGGCTATCTGGACTCGGCCCTGCAAACCACCCGCAGCTACAACGGTATGAATCAGGGTTCGCTGCAGATGTCGGCGATCCAGAACCAGATCAGCATGGGCCGCCCGGTCGGCCTGCGCTGTGCCTGGTACGGCGGCGGTGCGCATTTCCTGACGATCTACGGCACCAACGGCGATTACGTGCTGGTCGCGGACTCGATCTACGGTTATTCGACCCGTGCGCTGAATGCCTTTCCCCGTGCCTACAATGGCGGCGGCAACTGGACTCACACTTACTTCACGGTAAAAAACTAGGAGGGCGACATCATGCAACTGACTTATCCAAAGGCGCCTTCCAACGGCGTACAGACCTTGCGCCCGGCCCTGCAAGCCGCGCTGCAAACCCCGGGTTTTGGCGCCAGTCGCCAGTTCGCCAACGCTGTACCGGCGAAAATCAGCCTCAGCGAAGCCTACCGTGGCTATTCGCTCAGCCTGGATGACCTGAGCCAAGGCAAAGGCCTGAAAGACGCACGAATCGGCGACTGGCATTACCTGGTCTTTGCCGACGGCGTGACGATTGCCGATGCGCAATTGGCCGAGGTGCGCGGGCATGTCGAATTCGCCTCGCTGAATCACGGCGATCACGCCGCTGCTACGGTGAGTGCGCTGAAACTGGCAGAACAAGCGCCGCAACTTCAAGGCAAGAGCGTCGAGTTGCGTGTGCTGTTTGTCTCAGCCCTGCACGTTGTAGCGATCTGGCTGCATGCTGACGGTGAGGACGTGCTGATCCCGATCGAGCCGACGCCCAAGGAGTTGGCGGTTACCGGGTTGTACAGCGAAGCAACACTTCTCGGCGCATTGAAACCGGCAGCGGATCAAGCCAAGCGGCGCTTTGACGCCGACACCAGTGGCCAGCTCGGCAACTGATGGACGAAAAAAAACCCGGACATTGTCCGGGTTTTTCATGCACGCCTGAACCGCTTTACTCAGCCGCAGGCTCTGCTGGCTTGCGGCGCTTCAGCGGGGCCATGCCGTCGCTGCTCACCAGAGAATCCGGCTTCGGACGGTTGACGCTCTTGCGCTTGGTCGGCGTCTTCGCGGCGGTTTTCTTCTTGTCGCCCTTGGCGTCGGTCTTTTTCTTCTTCACGCCAACGGCTTTGCCCGAGGCCTTGACCTTTTTCGGCCCGCCGTAGGTGCCTTTGACTTCCTTAATGGTGCGGCGCTCGAAGCTCTGCTTCAGATAACGCTCGATGCTCGACATCAGGTTCCAGTCGCCGTGGCAGATCAGCGAGATCGCCAGACCGTCGTTACCGGCGCGGCCAGTACGGCCGATGCGGTGCACGTATTCGTCGCCGCTGCGTGGCATGTCGAAGTTGATCACCAGATCCAGACCATCGACGTCCAGGCCACGGGCCGCAACGTCGGTGGCAACCAGAATCTTCACGCCGCCCTGCTTCAGACGGTCGATCGCCAGTTTGCGATCCTTCTGGTCTTTCTCACCGTGCAACACGAACGCTTTGTATTCCTGAGCCACGAGGCGGCCGTAGATGCGGTCGGCCATGGCGCGGGTGTTGGTGAAGACGATGGCCTTCTGATAAGTCTCGTTGGCCAGCAGCCAGTTCACAATCTGCTCTTTGTGCTGATTGTGGTCGGCGGTGATGATTTGCTGACGGGTGGTCGAGTTCAGTTGGCTGACCGCGTTGAGCTGCAAGTGCTCAGGGTTGTTCAGCACCTTGCCGATCATGTCGCGCAGACCGGAACCACCGGTGGTGGCGGAGAACAGCATGGTTTGCTGACGGTTCGGGCATTCGTCGACCAGACGCTGCACGTCTTCGGCAAAACCCATGTCGAGCATGCGGTCGGCTTCGTCGAGTACCAGCACTTCGACTTCTTTCAGGTCGAGGTTGCCGGCGTTGAGTTGCTCGATCATCCGGCCCGGGGTGCCGATGAGGATGTCCGGCACTTTGCGCAGCATCGCGGCCTGGACCTTGAAGTCTTCACCGCCGGTGATCAGGCCGGACTTGATGAAAGTGAACTGCGAAAAGCGCTCAACTTCCTTCAGCGTCTGTTGGGCCAGTTCGCGGGTCGGCAGCAGGATCAGCGTCTTGATGCTGACGCGAACCTTGGCCGGGCCGATCAGGCGATTGAGGATCGGCAGAACGAAAGCGGCGGTTTTGCCGCTACCGGTTTGCGCCGTCACCCGCAGATCACGCCCTTGGAGCGCCAGCGGGATGGCCGCGGCTTGCACAGGCGTTGGCTCGACAAATTTCAGCTCGGCCACAGCTTTAAGCAGGCGTTCGTGCAGGGCGAATTGGGAAAACACGGGTGCTACCTCGAAGATATGCAAAAAAACAGCTGCATAGGTTACCGGTTTCGAGCGCTCAGGCCGAGTTTCTTTGTGCAAACGGACGTAATCAGTGGCTTTTTTGTTGCTCGATTTGTCTCCAACGGTAATACACGGCGTCTTAAATGCTCTAATCGCCCATCGCGTCTTACAGAAGAATCGTTGCTCATATGGATTTCAAACAGCTCTGGCTCAACGCCCAAGACCTCTGGGGCACCCTCGAACAGCATCCGCTTTTGCAGGCGGGGCTCGCGCTGACGGTGTTATTGGTGATCGCGCTGTTGCTCGGACGAGTGGCGCGCTATCTGATCCTGCACGCCAGCCGCATGCTCGGCCGCCAGCCGGCGCTGCACTGGATCAATGACTTTCGCCACAACAAAGTGTTTCAGCGTCTGGCGCAGATGACGCCGTCGCTGGTCATTCAGTTCGGCTTGCATCTGGTGCCGGAACTGAGCAAAACCGCCATGACCTTCCTCGGTAATGTGGCGCTGTCGTTCACCATTCTGTTCTTGTTGCTGGCAGTCAGCGCCCTGCTCAACGCCCTGCTCGACATCTATGCACGCACCGAACACGCCCGTACGCGCTCAATCAAGGGCTATGTGCAACTGGCGAAAATGGTCTTGTACGTGTTCGGCGCAATCATCATCGTTGCCACGCTGATCGACCGCTCGCCGCTGTTGCTGCTCTCCGGTCTGGGTGCCATGTCGGCGGTGATTCTGTTGGTCTACAAGGACACCCTGCTGTCGTTTGTCGCCAGCGTGCAGTTGACCAGCAACGACATGCTGCGGGTCGGCGACTGGATCGAGATGCCGCAAGTCGGCGCCGACGGCGATGTGGTCGACATCACCCTGCACACGGTCAAGGTGCAGAATTTCGACAAGACCATCGTCTCGATCCCGACCTGGCGGTTGATGTCCGAGTCGTTCAAGAACTGGCGCGGCATGCAGCAATCCGGCGGGCGCCGAATCAAGCGCAGCGTGTTCATCGACGCCAGCGGCGTGCGTTTCATCCGTGATGACGAGGAAGAAAAACTCTCGCAAGTGCACCTGCTGACCGACTACATGAGCCGCAAGAAAGCCGAGCTCAAGGCATGGAACGAGGCGCAGGGTAATGTCGCGGCGATGTCGGCCAATCGCCGGCGCATGACCAACATCGGCACCTTCCGCGCGTATGCACTGGCGTATCTGAAGAGTCATCCGGAGATTCAGCCGAACATGACCTGCATGGTGCGGCAGATGCAGACCACGGCGCAGGGCATTCCGCTGGAGATCTACTGCTTCACCCGCACCACGGCGTGGGCCGATTACGAGCGGATTCAGGGGGATATTTTTGATTATCTGCTGGCGGTGTTGCCGGAGTTTGGGCTGAGCCTGTATCAACAGCCGAGTGGCGGGGATTTGCGGTCGGGGTTGTTGCCGGCGGTGCTCGGCGCGGCGAGCATTCCCGAGCCGCAGAAGCACCTCATGTAAAACACAATTCCCCTGTAGGAGCTGCCGAAGGCTGCGATCTTTAGACTTTAAAGATCAAAAGATCGCAGCCTTCGGCAGTTCCTAAAGGGGTTATGCGGCGCGTCGGATGCCCAGTCGACTAATCCATACGGCGGCGAGGATGACGCTGCCACCAAGGAACAACCTGCCCAATTCCTCATGCTGATTCCAGATCAGCAGATTCAGCAGCAATCCCACCGGCACATGCAGGTTGTTCATCACCGCCAGCGTGCCGCCGTTGACCATGCACGCGCCTTTGTTCCACCAGTACATGCCCAACGCGGTCGAGACCAGACCGAGGAACAGCAGCACGCCCCACTGCAGCGGCGCTTCCGGCAGGAAATTCGCTTTGCCGAACATCAGGAATGCCGGCAGCACCACCGCCAGCGCGCCGAGGTAGAAGAAGCCGAAACGCCGGTAATGCGGCAGATCGCTCGGGTGCCTGGCTACCAGGTGTTTGTACATCACTTGCCCTGCGGCGTAGGTGAAGTTGGCCAGTTGCAGGAGCAGGAAGCCCATGAAGAAGTCCGGACTGATGCTGTCGAAGCGAATCACCGCGGCCCCGCTCACCGCCACCAGCGCGGCGATCAGCGCCCATGGGTTGAAGCGCCGGTTCAGCGCATCTTCGATCAACGTCACGTGCAACGGCGTGAGGATGGTAAACAGCAACACCTCTGGCACGGTCAGCACGCGGAAGCTCAGGTACAGGCAGACGTAAGTCACGCCGAACTGCAACGCGCCGATCACCAGCATGCCGCGCATGAACGAAGGTTCGACCGAGCGCCAGCGGGTCAGCGGGATAAACACCAGCCCGGCCAGCACCACGCGCACCAGCACCGCGAAGTAACTGTCGACATGACCGGCCAGGTATTCGCCAATCAGACTGAAGGAAAACGCCTGGATCAGCGTGACAAAAAGTAGATAGCCCATGCTCGCCCCTAATTTGAATGGCGGCGACGATAGCGGTTTTTCCACCCTGCAACCAACAAAAATCCCCCTGTAGGAGCTGCCGCAGGCTGCGATCTTTTGATGTTGATCTTAAAAAAAACAAGAGCAAAAGATCGCAGCCTGCGGCAGCTCCTACAGGGGATCGGTGAGTTACGGGCAAAAAAAAGCCCGATCTCGCTAATGCGTTCAATCGGGCTACAGCACTCAGGAGCAACAAGTGCAAAGGGAGGTTCGATGCGCGTAGAGCCTTGAAGGGGTTGCGCCAGGTCACTTAAACAATCGGCGATTATCTGGCGATTAACATATCAAGCGACCTGGGACAGCTTGGCGTTGGCCTGATTCAGGCCCTTCTCCTGGAAGTCGCCACCGAGGTTCATGCCTTCGGCGTGAATGAACGTCACGTCGTTGATACCGATGAAGCCCATCACTTGGCGCAGATAAGGTTCCTGATGATCAGCCGGGCCGCCGGCGTAGATGCCGCCGCGAGCGGTGAGCACGTAGGCACGCTTGCCGCTGAGCAGGCCTTGCGGGCCGGTTTCGGTGTACTTGAAGGTCACGCCGGCACGCAGCACGTGGTCGAGCCAGGCCTTGAGGGTGCTCGGGATGGCGAAGTTGTACATCGGCGCGGCCATCACCAGCACGTCGGCAGCGAGCAGTTCATCGGTCAGTGCGTTGGAGCGATCCAGCGACGCTTGTTCGCTGTCGTTGCGCTGTTCGGCAGGTTTCATCCAGCCACCCAGCAGGTTGCTGTCCAGATGCGGTACCGGATTCACGGCGAGGTCACGCACGGTGATCTGATCGGCCGGGTGCGCCGCTTTCCACTGACTGATGAAGGTCTGGGTCAGTTGACGGGAAACCGAGTCTTGCTGGCGGGCGCTGCTTTCGATGATCAGAACGCGGGACATGGTGTGTAGCCTCCATCCGAGAATGTTGTAGGTCGATGGAGTGAAGGTTAAACAGTGCCGCCTCGATGAAAAAGCGCAAATAATTGCTGCAAAGCATCGAATAATTCGTTTAGATGCACCTGAAACCTGTGGGAGCGAGCCTGCTCGCGATAGCGGTGTATCAATCTGACACACCGCTATCGCGAGCAGGCTCACTCCTACAAGGGATCGATCGTTACTTCGGGGTGCAGGTCAGCTTGATGCGCAGCTTGATGATCTCGCGGGTGAACTTGGCCGTGGCGTTTTTATGTTTGCCTGCCGGTACGTCGATGGTGCGAGTGCGTGGCGCCTCGGGGCCATTGCTGAAAACGGCCTTGCACACTGCATCGACATCGCCGTAGTTGGCCACCCGGATCGAGCCGATGTCGTTATCGGTGTCGAAGGTTTCGTAATCGATTTTCATGCCATTGAGATCTTTCTGCACATCGATCGGGTACGCAAAAGCAGTCAGCGGCAGCAACGCCAGCACCACACAACAGAATTTTTTCATTCGGCAGTCTCCATGAAGGACGGCCAGCTTAGGACAAGAGGAGCTATTGATGAAAGCGCCCCGCGTGACCCTGGATCAATGGCGAACATTGCAGGCCGTGGTCGACCACGGCGGATTCGCCCAGGCCGCCGAGGCCTTGCACCGTTCGCAATCGTCGGTGAGTTACACCGTCGCCCGCATGCAGGACCAACTCGGCGTGCCGCTGCTGCGGATCGACGGGCGCAAAGCCGTGCTCACCGAAGCCGGCGGCGTATTGCTGCGCCGCTCGCGGCAACTGGTGAAACAGGCCAGCCAACTGGAAGACCTTGCCCATCACATGGAGCAAGGCTGGGAGGCCGAGGTGCGGCTGGTAGTCGATGCGGCGTATCCGAGCGCGCGGATCGTGCGCGCGTTGACCGCGTTCATGCCGCAGAGTCGTGGTTGCCGGGTTCGCTTGCGTGAAGAGGTATTGTCCGGCGTGGAGGAAGTGTTGCTCGAAGGCGTGGCCGATCTGGCGATCACCGGCCTGAGCATTCCCGGCCACCTCGGGGCGGAATTGAGCGACGTCGAGTTCATCGCCGTCGCCCACCCCGATCACCCGCTGCACCGGCTCAATCGCGAACTGAGCTTTCAGGATCTGGAAACCCAGATGCAAGTGGTCATCCGCGACTCCGGCCGCCAGCAACCCCGCGACGTTGGCTGGCTCGGCGCCGAACAGCGCTGGACCGTGGGCAGTCTCGCCACTGCCGCAACCTTTGTCAGCAGCGGTCTGGGCTTTGCCTGGCTGCCCCGGCACATGATTGAACGAGAACTGAAAGATGGCTCGCTCAAGCTGCTACCGTTGGACAGGGGTGGCACTCGCAATTCCAGCTTCTACCTGTATTCGAACAAGGACAAACCCTTGGGCCCGGCCACGCAAATCCTCATCGAATTGCTACGCACCTTCGATACGTTACCTCTGGATGCGCCGTACGCCGCCCCCGAACAAGCCTGACACGGAGTTCACCGATGGCCTATTTCGAGCACGATGGTTGCAACCTGCACTACGAGGAATATGGCCACGGTACGCCGTTGCTGCTGGTTCACGGGCTCGGTTCAAGCACGCTGGACTGGGAAATGCAGATCCCGGCACTGGCCGCGCACTATCGGGTGATCGTCCCGGATATTCGCGGCCACGGTCGCTCGGACAAGCCGCACGAGCGCTACAGCATCGCTGGATTCAGCGCTGACATGCTTGCACTCATCGAGCATTTGAACCTTGGCCCGGTGCACTACGTCGGGCTGTCGATGGGCGGCATGATCGGCTTCCAGTTCGGCGTCGATCAGCCGCAACGGCTCAAGAGCCTGACCATCGTCAACAGCGCACCGGAGGTCAAATTACGCAGCCGCGACGATTTTTGGCAGTGGTTCAAACGCTGGAGCCTGATGCGCGTGCTCAGCCTCGCAACCATTGGCAAAGCCCTTGGCGGCAAACTTTTCCCGAAACCCGAACAAGCCGGTCTGCGGCAGAAAATGGCCGAACGCTGGGCAAAAAACGACAAACGTGCTTATCTCGCCAGCTTCGATGCGATTGTTGGCTGGGGCGTTCAGGAACGACTTTCCCGGGTGACCTGTCCAACGCTCGTCATCAGCGCCGACCGTGATTACACACCGGTGGCATTGAAAGAAACCTATGTAAAACTGCTGCCGAATGCGCGGCTGGTGGTGATCGCCGATTCGCGCCACGCCACCCCGCTCGATCAACCCGAACGCTTCAATCAAACGCTGCTGGAGTTCCTCGCCGCAGCCGAAATTCAATCTCAGGATCACTGACCCATGCTGAAAAAACTCGCCCTCGCCGCTGGCACCGTGCTGTTTGCCGCCAACCTGATGGCTGCCACGCCGGTCAAAGCACCGCACGTGCTGCTGGACACAACCAACGGTCAGATCGAAATCGAACTGGATCCGGTCAAGGCACCGATCAGCACCAAGAATTTTCTGGATTACGTCAACAGCGGTTTCTACACCAACACCATTTTCCACCGCGTGATCCCGGGCTTCATGGCTCAGGGCGGCGGTTTCACCCAGCAGATGCAGCAAAAAGAAACCAAGGCGCCGATCAAGAACGAAGCCAGCAATGGCCTGCACAACGTGCGCGGCACCTTGTCGATGGCGCGCACTTCCAACCCTGACTCGGCCACCAGCCAGTTCTTCATCAACGTGGCTGACAACGCGTTCCTCGATCCGGGCCGTGACGCCGGTTACGCGGTGTTCGCCAAAGTGGTCAAGGGCATGGACGTGGTCGACATCATCGTCAACTCGCAAACCACCACCAAAAGCGGCATGCAAAACGTGCCTGTAGACCCTGTGATCATCAAGTCGGCCAAAGTCATCGACTAAGCTGTACAGGGCGTATCGAGCGGCGCGGTTCAACACCGCGCCGCTCACACTGATAAAAGGAGAGCCCGGATTCCGGGCGGTTATCTGATGCTCTATCGCCGTTTCGAACAACTGATCGACGTGTTCCGCGATGCCCCCACGGCATCCCCGCCGGATCGCGTACTGCCCTTCTACACCTATTACCTCAAGCAGGTCTGGCCGAGTTTTGCCGCCCTGCTCACCGTCGGATTGTTCGGCGCCTTGATCGAAGTGGCGTTGTTCAGCTACCTCAGTCGCATCATTGACCTCGCCCAAGGCGCACCGAACCCGAACTTTTTTCACGAGCATGGCCTGGAGTTGGCCTGGATGGCCGTGGTCGCGCTGATCTTGCGCCCGGTCTTTGTCGGCCTGCACGATCTGCTGGTGCACCAGACCCTGAGTCCGAGCATGACCAGCATGATCCGCTGGCAAAACCACAGCTACGTGCTCAAGCAAAGCCTGAATTTTTTCCAGAACGACTTCGCCGGTCGTATCGCCCAACGCATCATGCAGACGGGCAACTCGCTACGCGACTCTGCGGTGCAAGCGGTGGATGCGTTGTGGCATGTGCTGATCTACGCGATCAGCTCGCTGGTGCTGTTCGCCGAGGCCGACTGGCGCCTGATGATCCCATTGCTGACGTGGATCGCCGCGTACATTGGCGCGCTCTGTTACTTCGTGCCACGGGTCAAGGAACGCTCCGTGGTGTCCTCCGATGCACGCTCCAAACTGATGGGGCGGATCGTCGATGGCTACACCAACATCGCCACCCTGAAGCTGTTCGCCCATACCAATTACGAGCAGCAATACGCCCGCGAAGCAATCGAAGAACAGACCGAAAAAGCCCAACTGGCGGGCCGCGTTGTGACCAGCATGGACATCGCCATTACCACCATGAACGGCCTGCTGATCGTCGGCACCACGGGCCTGGCCTTGTGGCTGTGGACGCAATCACTGATCACCGTCGGGGCGATTGCCCTGGCAACCGGCCTGGTGATACGCATCGTCAATATGTCCGGCTGGATCATGTGGGTGGTCACCGGCATTTTCGAAAACATCGGCATGGTCCAGGACGGTTTGCAGACCATCTCGCAACCGGTCAGCGTCACCGATCGCGAACAGGCCAAACCGCTGGATGTAGCCCAGGGCGAAGTGCGTTTCGAGCACGTGGATTTTCACTACGGCAAGAAGAAAGGCATCATCGGCGATCTCAACCTGAACATCAGACCGGGCGAAAAAATCGGCTTGATCGGGCCGTCGGGGGCCGGTAAGTCGACCTTGGTCAACCTGCTGCTGCGTTTGTATGACGTCGAGGGCGGGCGGATTCTGATCGATGGCCAGAACATCGCCGAAGTTGGTCAGGAAAGCCTGCGCGCACGCATCGGCATGATCACGCAGGACACTTCGCTGTTGCACCGTTCGATCCGCGACAACTTGCTGTACGGCAAACCGGAGGCGACCGACGCAGAGCTGTGGGACGCGGTGCACAAAGCCCGCGCCGATGAATTCATACCGCTACTGTCGGACGCCGAGGGCCGTACCGGCTTCGACGCTCACGTGGGCGAGCGCGGGGTGAAACTGTCCGGTGGTCAGCGTCAGCGCATTGCGATTGCGCGGGTGCTGCTCAAAGACGCACCGATCCTGATTATGGACGAAGCGACCTCGGCGCTGGATTCGGAGGTCGAAGCGGCGATTCAGGAAAGTCTGGAAACCCTGATGCAAGGCAAAACCGTGATTGCGATTGCGCATCGGCTCTCGACCATTGCCCGGATGGACCGACTGGTGGTGCTGGAGAACGGCAAGATCGCCGAGAGCGGCACCCACGCTGAATTGCTGGCTCACCGTGGGTTATATGCGCGATTGTGGGCGCACCAGACCGGAGGATTTGTCGGTATCGACTGACCCCTCCAAGATCGTTCCCACGCTCTGCGTGGGAATGCAGCCCGTGACGCTCCGCGTCACTGGACGCGGAGCGTCCCTTGAAGCATTCCCACGCAGAGCGTGGGAACGATCACCGCCAGAGTCCGCCAACCACGGGCGCTGGCGGTTTTTTTTGGCCGCTGGAAATCCGTAAAAACCCTGCTGTACTCAGCCAAGGTTCCAGAACGGGGCCTGTCGTAAGTCTGCAAGGATGCACAACTCGATGCAGTCTCGATAGCACGCCTATCAAGGACTCTCTCATGTCTCTGTTCAAACGTTCAGTCACTGAGTTGTTGGGTACGTTCTGGTTGGTATTGGGTGGTTGCGGCAGCGCGGTGATTGCCGCGTCCTCGCCGTTGGGAATCGGGGTGCTGGGGGTTGCCCTGGCGTTTGGTCTGACGGTGTTGACCATGGCATTCGCCATCGGCCACATCAGTGGCTGTCACCTCAACCCGGCCGTGTCGGTCGGACTGTTCGTCGGCGGTCGCTTTCCGGCCAAAGAGTTACCTGCTTACATCATTGCTCAAGTGCTCGGCGCGATCCTCGCGGCAGCGCTGATCGCTCACATCGCCAGTGGCAAGGAAGGTTTTGATATTGCCGCCGGCCTCGCGTCCAACGGTTATGGCGAGCACTCGCCGGGCAAATATTCGATGGCGGCGGGGTTTGTCACTGAGTTGGTGATGACCGCGATGTTCGTGATCATCATCCTCGGCGCCACCGACAAACGTGCACCGCCTGGGCTGGCGCCTATTGCCATCGGATTGGGCTTGACGCTGATCCACCTGATCTCGATTCCCGTCACCAATACCTCGGTAAACCCGGCGCGCAGCACCGGACCGGCACTGATGGTTGGCAGCTGGGCCATTGCGCAACTGTGGATGTTCTGGGTAGCACCGTTGATAGGCGCAGTGGCAGGCGGTGGAATTTATCGATGGCTGGCTGACGAAAAAAACTAAACTTCACGCAACTAAAAGGCCGTATTAGTTAAACTAAAAATACGGCCTTCAATTACATTCACACACTATATAAAATATTCTGAAACAGCGAAAACGCTGACAGACGCCTCTAAGCGTATTACCTTTGACCCCGCAAACAAAAGCAACTTTCTTCACCACCAACACACAAATCTCTCAAGGATTGAGGCATGAACACTTTAATCAACAGCATCATCGCTATTGCCTTGACTACTGGTCTGATGCAAAACAATGCTGTAGCCGATGATACCGGCACTAACGTTTATCGCTGCCAGCAATACAGCGAGGATTTCAAGGGCTACATCTGGAAGCTTAAAGGCTTTTATAGCGACGCGCCTACAGCCGAAGCGTTCATGGAGACCGAGTCCGCCAAGGCTCTGGACCTGAAAAAATGCAAGGTCTGGGTATTTGAAGATAATAGCAGCCACTGGGAGTGGTAAGTAAATGAAATATTACAAAAGTCTAATCGCCGCCGTACTGATCATTGCAACTTATTCAGGTTTTGCTTCTGCCATGCTGTCGCCAACGGTCAATAGCGACTCACCTCTGGAATTCAACATGGGTGAAGCGCTGTCTGAAGTTCGCCCGGAACTAAATTGTTCCGCCAACGCTAACACGGGAAAAGTCCAATGTGATCGACCGGAGTTCATATATACCTGTCAGGTAGCCAAAAAACCAAATCTGATGATTTATTATTATTCTTCGATTGCCACTCTTGAGGATTTTAACAACGTGTCCTCGCAGAAAGGGTTAAGCAATTGTGTAGCAGGTGCAAGCTGGTAACCGAGTGTATTTTTAGTTGAACCAACAAGGCCCGAGCAAACTGTCGGGCCTTGTTGTCAGCGGCTTTTTGCAGTTTCGCGTGCGATGCCAAAGCTCAAACCTGTTTGTAAGGCAACGCGGCAACTGCTTCCTGCGCATAGGCGAGCACACCTGCGCGCTCCTGGTGCAGGAAGTCTTTGACCGCAGCTTTCAATCCCGGATGACGCAGGTAGTGCCACGAATGCGTGATCACCGGTTCAAACCCCCGAATCAGTTTGTGCTCGCCCTGAGCTCCCGCATCGAAACGCTGAAAACCATGGGCAATCGCGTAGTCCATGCCCTGATAGAAACAGGTTTCAAAGTGCAGGCGATCGAACTCGGCCAGGCAGCCCCAATAGCGGCCGTAGAAACTGTCGCCGCCGACCAGACTGAACGCCATCGCCACCGGCCGTGAGCCATGTCTGGCCAGCACCACGCGGATCGACTCCGGCATGCGTTCGGCGAGCAAGCTGAAAAATTCCCGGGTCAGATAGGGCGCTTGCCGGCGCACTGCATAGGTGTTGGCGTAGCAAGCATAGACAAAATCCCATCGAGCCTCATCCAGTTCGTGCCCCTCCAGCCATTCAAACTCGAAGCCCTGCCCTGCCACTTGCTCGCGTTCCTTACGCATCTGTTTGCGCTTGCGCGAACTGAGTACGTCGAGGAAATCCTGAAAGTCGCGATAACCGCGATTTTGCCAATGGTACTGACAGCCGATGCGTTGCAACCAGCCCGGTTGCTCGGCCATCGCGGCGTCGGTGAAAAGGTCGGTGAAATTGATGTGCGCGCTGGATAGCCCTTCGATTTCCAGATACCCCGGCAGGCTCTTCAGCAGCTCGAAACCATCCTCGACACTAGCCGCCAACAACCGTGGACCGCTGACCGGGCTGAAGGGTACGGCAGTCAGAAGTTTAGGGTAGTAATCAATACCGGCGCGGGCGCAGGCATCGGCCCAGCCGTGATCGAACACGTACTCGCCATAGGAGTGCCACTTGCGATAGCTGGGTAAGGCGGCGATCAGTCGATCCGCTTCGATGTGCAGCAAATGCTCCGCTTGCCAACCGGTGTGTGGGCCGATGCTGCCGCTGTCTTCCAGCGCACTGAGAAACGCATGACGCAAGAACGGCTGGTTCTCCGGTACCAGTGCATCCCAACTGGCCGGGGCGATTTCTGACAGATTTTGCAGGCGTTGCAACGGCATCGACGGGCTCTCCATAACAGGACTTCAGCGCTGGACGAGTATCGCCGATTGCGCCGCAATACACACCCGCATTGGGGCGACAGCGCTCTAGATCAGTAGTTCACGAGCATTTTGTATCGTCATCATCCTGCCATCACTGTGCCACTGCTCTGTCATAAACCATCGCGATACTGGCGCCTGTTTTTAGAGCGCCGGGTTCTACCCGGACACTGTTTTCCGACGTTCACCGCGTCGGTTGTGCCCAGGATGGTTCAGCCATCCTCTCTCATCTTCGGAGATTGCTATGCGTCTTGCTTCCACGAAAACTGCGGCGGCCCTGTGCGGTGGCTTGTTGCTGGCCATGAGCGTTCCGGCCAGTGCTGCAGTCGACGCCAAACTGCTCGACATGCTCAAGGCTAACGGTTCGATTTCCCAGGCGCAGTACGTAGAACTGCAAACTGAACTGGCCAAGGATCAGAAGGCTCAGCAAATCGCGCAGCAGGCGCAGCAAGAGACCAACGAACAAGTCGCCGCCGTTGCGAAGAAAACCAACGAACAAAGCGTTTTCGACCAGAAACTGGCCTGGGCCGCGAAGACCCAGTTCAAGGGCGACGTACGTATTCGTCAGGAAACCATCAAGATCGACGGCGAGCCGAACAACGGCGGCCGCGACAAGGATCGTCAGCGTATCCGTGCCCGTCTGGGTGCCTACACCGAGATCAACCCGCAGGTCGACACCGGCATTCGTATCGCCACCGGCGGCGGCGACGATGCCCGTTCGACCAACCAGGATCAGGACAACTACTTCGACAAGAAGCAGATCTGGCTCGACCTGGGCTATATCGACTACCACCCCGATCAGATCAAGAACCTGCACATCATCGGCGGCAAGATGCTCCAGCCGTGGGTCAGCATGGGCGACGTGATCTGGGACAGCGACATCAACCCGGAAGGTCTGGCCGTTACCTACAAGTATCCACTGGGCAGCAGCGCCGAACTGTTCGGCAGCCTGGGTAACTACAACCTCAAGGACAACGTCGACGGCGATGGCGTGCAATTCCGTCACGACCTGCGTCTGACCGCCGGCCAGTTGGGTAGCCGCTTCAACATCACCGACAACCTCAAAGTGACTCTGGGCGGCAGCGTCTACGCCTACCAGAACGATGAAGACAGCCGCTGCACCGGGACTTCCACACCTTGCGCCCTGGCGGTCAACGGCAACTCGGCTGACAACGAATTCCGTCTGTATGAAGGCTTCAGCCAGGTCGACATCGGTGGTCTGCCAATGCCACTGTCGTTCTACGGTCAGTACGTGAAGAACAACGATGCCGTGACTGATCAGGACACTGCATGGCTGTTGGGTGCCAAGTCGAAAGTCTTCGGCCTGAACCTCGATTACAACTACCGTGACGTGCAGCGCAACGCCGTGGTCGGCGCCTTCACCGACTCCGACTTCGCCAACGGTACCACCGGTTCCCGGGGCCACAAGTTCAAGGTCGGTTACGACATCGACAAGAACTTCGCCATTGGCGCCACGTACTTCCTGACCAAGGCCGACTTTGCCAGCCGTACCCAGCGTGATGCTGACGCCAACACCCTGCAGCTGGATGCGGAAGCCAAGTTCTAAAAACGCTTCACGCTATAGCCCGGTGCGGGCGGAACGATCCCCATCATCCGTTCGTTTCATCCGCACCGAGCTATTCCCTTTACAGGAGCTGCCGGCGGCTGCGATCTTTTGATCTTAAAAAACAAGATCAAAAGATCGCAGCCTCGTTTCACTCGTCAGCTCCTACGAAAAGCGGTCTTTGCGACGTTGCTCGGCCAAGCGCTCTGCCAAGGTATCCACACCCTCTTGCGGCTTCTCCGGCATCGCCTTCAACGTGGCCTGCATCAATTTCATCTGCCGAATGAAGCGCCGGCAATTAGGGCAGAACATCAGGTGATGGCGCACCATCAGTTTTTCGCGAAAGCTCAACTGGCCATCGAGATAATCGCTGGAGCGCGCCACTTGTTCCTTACAGGTCAGCATTCGCCGGTCTCCTCAAAATGCTCCACCGTGGCGAAGACTTTCAGCCGCGCACGATGCAGCAGCACACGGACATTGGAGAGAGAGATCTCCAGTAGATTACAGATTTCCTCCAGCTCCAGGCCCTGACGCTCACGCAACAGCAACACACTGCTTTGCAGCTCCGACAGACTGAGCAAGGTGTGCTCCAGACAGTCACGCAATTCACCTTCGGTGAGCAAGGCTTCCGGGGTGTCCTGATGCCAGGCGAACGGGGCGATCAGCCAATGGCCGTCACCGGGAGAAAAGCGGTCATCATCGATGCTGCCGTGGGGCGACGGCAGGTCATCCATCAACACTTCACGACGATTTTGCTTGTAGCGGCTTTTCGCCGAGTTGGCGGTGATGGTCAGCAGCCAGGTCTTGAGACTGGAGCGGCCTTCGAAGCTGCCAATATGGCGCACCACGGAGAGCCAGGCGTCCTGCACCACTTCCTCGACATGACGCTGACCGACGATGGCATAGGCCACGGCGCGCATGGCGCTCTGGTAGGTGCTGACCAATTCCTTGAAAGCCTTTTGCTCACCGGCCAGCAGGCGTTCGAGCAGTTGAGTGTCGTCCATTGCGGCCATGCATTACCTCTCTGAAAGCAAAAGATCGCAGCCTGCGGCAGCTCCTGCAAGGGTCAGTGCAGGAGTTGCCGCAGGCTGCGATCTTTCAAGGCGCAATCAACGTTTGCGCAGGATCACGCTGCCAATGGAATAACCGGCGCCGAACGAACTCAGCACTGCCAGCGAACCGGCAGCCAGGTCGTCCTGATATTTGTGAAACGCAATCACCGAACCGGCGGAGCTGGTGTTGGCGTAGGTGTCGAGAATCACCGGGGCTTCTTCTTCGGTGGCTTCGCGGCCCAGCAGTTTGCGCACGATCAGGTGATTCATGCTCAGGTTGGCCTGGTGCAGCCAGAAGCGCTTCACATCGCCAACATTCAGCTGGTTCTCTTGCAGATGCTCGCCGATCAGTTCGGCAACCATCGGGCAGACATCCTTGAACACTTTTCGGCCTTCTTGCACGAACAGCTTGTCGCGGGCACCGATGCCCTCTTCAGCTGCCCGGTTGAGGAAACCGAAGTTGTTACGGATGTTGTTGGAGAACTTGGTCAGCAGCTTGGTGCTGACCACGTCGAACTGGTGCTTGGACGTCGCTGTGTCAGCACGCTCGATGATCACCGCAGTCGCGGCGTCGCCGAAGATGAAGTGGCTGTCGCGATCACGGAAGTTCAGGTGCCCGGTGCAGACTTCCGGGTTGACCATCAGGATTGCCCGCGCCTGACCCAGTTGCACACTGTTGGCCGCAGCCTGGATGCCGAAGGTCGCCGAGGAGCAGGCGACGTTCATGTCGAAGCCGAAGCCTTGAATGCCCAGGGCTTCCTGGACTTCGATGGCGATGGCCGGGTAGGCGCGTTGCAGATTGGAACAGGCAACGATCACGCCGTCGATGTCGGCTGCAGTTTTGCCGGCACGTTGCAGGGCCTGTTCGGCAGCGCCGATGGCCATCTGGCAAAGCACCGACCATTCGTCGTTGGAACGCTCCGGCAGGCGTGGGGCCATGCGTTGCGGGTCGAGGATGCCGTCCTTGTCCATGACAAAACGGCTCTTGATGCCGGAGGCTTTTTCGATGAAGGCGGCGCTGGATTCGGTCAGGGCCTGGACTTCGCCGCTGGCGATGGCCTGGGCGTTGTCAGCGTTGAACTGGGCGACGTAGGTGTTGAAAGACTGCACCAGCTCTTCGTTGGAGATGCTGTTGGCCGGGGTGTACAGGCCGGTGCCGCTGATGACGACGTTATGCATGGTCGTTTCTCTAATCTGTTCAGGCAGAAAGTGCTGGAACCGTCGTACCAACACACAAAGGGTCTATTCCCATCCGGGGGACGCAAACCTGGCATCGCTTTATTCCGTCTCGCACCACGGCCGAAGGCTCTGGGTCGCGAAACCGGCGTTTATGGTCGCGAAGTTTGCCATAAACGCAGGCTTTTGGCGCCTTTCTCCTGCTAAACGCGATCCCTGTAGGAGCTGCCGAAGGCTGCGATCTTTTGATCTTGACGTTGTAAAAAGCAAAATCAAAGGATCGCAGCCTTCGGCAGCTCCTACAGGATCGTTACGAGGCGTGGGATCAGGGTTCTACCTGGGTCCACTGCTTGTTCAGGCGTTTGTCGGAAATCGGCGTTTTCGTGCCCAACTGTTGAGCGAACAGCGACACCCGGTATTCCTCCAGCCACCAGCGGTACAACTCCAGCTGCGGATCGCGCTTGCCTTCCTGCGCATGCTTGGCGGCGCGAGCCTGGTATTGCGCCCAGAGGCCGGCGAGTTCGCCGCTCCAGACGCGATCCTTCTGCAGCTGCGCGCCAAGCTTCTCGAAACGCTGCTCGACCGCCTTCAAGTAACGCGGCAGTTCTTTGAGCCACTGCATCGGCGTTTCACGGACAAAACCCGGATACACCAGATGGCTGATCTGCTGCTTGATGTCATTCAGTGCCACCGCCTGAGCGAGGTCGATCTTGCCTTTGAAGCGTTTCTGCAAACCGTGCCACAGCTTGAGAATCTCCAGGGTCAGCCGCGCCACGCGCTCGGCGTGCTCGGTCCAACTGCCGCGCTTGCGCTCGGCCAGTGCCGCCAACCCGGCGCCGTCACGGGGCAGCGGATCTTCGCCTTCAAGAATGCAGCTATCGAGGCTGGCCAGCAGAATGTCCTCGACCAGCGCATCAACCCGGCCCAGCTCGCGATAGAGCAGGCCCAGTTCAGTCTGCCCCGGCAACTTGCTGCGCAGGAATTTCGCCGGTTCGGCCAGTTGCTGCATCAGCAGACGCTGCAAGGCGCGGCGATGCTGGAATTCGGCCTCGGCCGGGGTCGAAAAGCGCCCTTCCTTGACCGTGCCACCCTCTTCGACCAGCGCCGGATACACCGTCATCGACAGCCCGGCGATCTTCTGTTGGGTCTTCTCTGCCACCGGCGCGAAGACTTTCGCCTCCACCGGCTGCTGGCTCTTCGCACTCTGCGGCACGGCCAACGCGGCCTGACTGGCCTCGGCAAACCGTGCGGTCAGTTCGGCCAGATCGCGGCCTTCGCCAAGGAATTTGCCTTGGCCGTCGACGATTTCCAGGTTCATCCGCAGATGCCCTTCAACCCCTTGCTCGGCTTCTGCCCACGCTTCATCGCTGACCCGCGCGCCGGTCATGCGCAGCAATTCTCGGCCCAGTGCCTGCGGCAACGAACCCTCGGCAAAGGTCATGCGTTGCAACGCCGCTTTGATGAAGTCCGGCACCGGCACGAAGTTTTTGCGCAGCGCTTTCGGCAAGTTGCGCACGAGGGCGATGCACTTGGCTTCGATCAGCCCCGGCACCAGCCACTCCAGACGTTCCGGCGGCAGCATCGGCAACAGCGGCGCCGGCACCCGCAAGGTCACGCCGTCGCGCGGGTGATTGGGTTCGAAGTGATAGGTCAGCGCCAGTTCCAGATCGCCGATGTGCAGCGTGTCCGGGTAATCGCGCGCGGTGACTTCACTGGCCTCGCGGGCCAGCACGTCTTCTTCGCGCATGATCAACAGCTGCGGGTTCTTCTGGCTGTTGATGCGGTACCAACTGTCGAAAGTCGCGGTCTGGTGAATCTCCGCCGGCAAACGCGCATCGTAGAACGCGTACAGGGTTTCTTCGTCAGCAAGAATGTCGCGGCGACGGGCCTTGGCTTCCAGTTCGTCGAGCTGCTCCAGCAGTTGCTGGTTGGCGGTCAGGCATTTGGCCTTCGACTGAATCTCGCCACGCACCAGAGCTTCGCGGATAAACAGCTCACGGGAAACCACTGGATCGACCGGGCCGTAATGCACCGGACGGCGACCGACCACGATCAGCCCGAACAGAGTGATCTGCTCGTAGGCCACAACCTGGCCACGCTTCTTTTCCCAGTGCGGTTCGAAGTGGTTTTTCTTGATCAAGTGCCCGGCCAGCGGCTCGATCCAGTCGGCGTCGATCTTGGCGACCATGCGCGCGTAAAGCTTGGTGGTTTCCACCAGTTCGGCGGTCATCAGCCATTGCGGACGTTTCTTGCCGATGCCCGACGACGGATGAATCCAGAAGCGCCGCTGACGCGCGCCAAGGTAATCGCCGTCCTCGGCTTTCTGGCCGATCTGGCTGAGCAGACCGACCAGCACCGCTTTGTGCAGTTTCGGGTAATCGGCAGGCTCTTTGTTCAGGCTCAACTGCATGTCGCGGCAGATCAGGCTCAACTGGCGATGGGAATCGCGCCACTCGCGCAAACGCAGATAGTTGAGGAAGTTCTTGCGGCACCAGTTACGCAACGGGCTTGCCGTCAGCGCTTGGCGTTGTTCTTCAAAGCCACGCCACAAATTCACTAATCCAGCGAAGTCGGAATCAACGTCTTTCCATTGGGCATGAGCCTGATCGGCCGCTTGCTGACGTTCCGGCGGACGCTCGCGCGGATCCTGAATCGACATGGCACTGGCGACGATCAGCACTTCCTGCAAGCTGCCGAGCTTGGCCGCTTCAAGCAGCATGCGGCCCATACGCGGGTCGACCGGCAAGCGAGCAAGTTGGCGACCGAGCGGGGTCAACTGACTGTTGCGATCCACTGCCGAGAGTTCTTGCAGCAGATTGAAACCGTCACTGATCGCCTTGCCATCCGGCGGTTCAATAAACGGAAACGCAGTGATCTCGCCGAGGCGCAGATGCAGCATCTGCAAAATTACAGCGGCGAGGTTGGTGCGCAGAATTTCCGGATCGGTGAATTCCGGGCGACCGAGGAAATCTTCTTCGCTGTACAAACGAATGCAGATACCCGGCTCGACCCGGCCACAACGACCTTTACGCTGATTGGCGCTGGCCTGGGAAATCGCTTCGATCGGCAGACGCTGGACCTTGGCGCGATAGCTGTAACGGCTGATGCGCGCGGTGCCGCTGTCGATCACATAGCGGATGCCCGGCACGGTCAACGAAGTTTCGGCGACGTTGGTCGCGAGCACCACACGACGGCCCGGGTGCGACTGGAAAATCCGCTGCTGCTCGGCCGGCGACAGGCGCGCGTACAGCGGCAGGATTTCAGTGTGTTTGATTTGCGCCTTGCGCAGCATGTCGGCAGCGTCGCGAATCTCACGCTCGCCGGGCAGGAACACCAACACGTCACCGGGACTGCGGCGTTCGCTGCGTTCGTAGGCGGCGATTTCGTCGAGGGTCGCGAGGATCGCCTGATCGACGGTCAGGTCATCCTCGACGCGGTTGCCCTCTTCGTCCTGCTCCAGTGTCAGCGGGCGATACCAGGTGTCCACCGGGAAGGTGCGACCGGACACTTCAACAATCGGCGCATCATCAAAATGCCTGGAGAAGCGCTCCAGATCGATGGTCGCCGAAGTAATGATGACTTTCAGATCCGGACGACGCGGTAGCAGGGTTTTCAGGTAACCGAGCAGAAAGTCGATGTTGAGGCTGCGCTCGTGGGCTTCGTCGACGATGATCGTGTCGTAGCGTTCGAGGTAGCGATCGTTCTGGGTTTCCGCGAGCAGGATGCCATCGGTCATCAGTTTGATCAGGGTGTTGGAATCGCTCTGATCTTCGAAACGCACCTGATAGCCGACCAGCGAACCGAGCGGCGTGCCGAGTTCTTCGGCAACGCGGCTGGCGACGCTGCGGGCAGCGATTCGACGCGGCTGGGTATGGCCGATCAAGCCGTGCTGGCCGCGACCGATCTCCAGACAGATTTTCGGCAACTGGGTGGTTTTACCCGAACCGGTTTCGCCGGCGATGATCAAGACCTGGTGCTGTTCCAGGGCCTTCTTGATTTCGTCGCGCTTGGCGGCAATCGGCAAACTATCGTCGTAACGAATCACCGGCAGGCTGGCCTTGCGGGCCAGCACCTGATCACAGGACGCCTGCATGCGCGTCACCCATTGGGCCAGTTTGGCCTCATCGGGTTTCTTGCGCAGCTCAAGCAACTGCCGCCGCAGCCGGTGACGGTCGGCGAGCATGGCGTGGTCGAGGTTTTTCAGCAGTTTGTCGATGGAGGGCGATTCGTCGGTCATCGGGTAGGCAATTCGGTCGTCTATTTATGCAGGGGGCGGATTGTCGCAGATTTGCCTCCGATTGGCCTGCTTCCCCTGTAGGAGCTGCCGAAGGCTGCGATCTTTTGATCTTGTTTTTTAAAAGCAAAACCAAAAGATCGCAGCCTTCGGCAGCTCCTACAGGGGGAGTTATTCGTTATCGAGGCCTTTGCGGCGATATGGGAAGACGTCGATGACTTTGCCGGCGCGAATCGCTTCCTGCAGGCTTTTCCAGTAATCAGCGTTATACAACTCGCCATGCAACTGATCGAACAACTTGCGCTGTCCCGAGTCGGCGAACAGAAACGGCGGAAACTCCTCAGGAAACACGTCCAGCGGCCCGATCGAGTACCACGGCTCGGACGCCATTTCGTCCTCCGGCGTGCGCGGCGCAGGGATGTGGCGGAAGTTGGCTTCGGTCAGGAAACAAATCTCGTCATAGTCATAAAACACCACCCGCCCGTGACGAGTGACGCCGAAGTTTTTCAGCAGCATGTCGCCGGGAAAGATATTCGCCGCCGCCAGTTGTTTGATCGCCAGGCCGTAATCCTCCAGCGCCTCACGCACCTGTGCATCGTTGGCGTTCTCCAGATACAGATTGAGCGGGGTCATCCGCCGTTCGGTCCAGCAGTGACGGATCAACACAGTGTCGCCCTCGACTGAAACCGTCGACGGCGCCACTTCCAACAATTCCTCCAGACACGCCGGATCGAACTTGCTCAGCGGAAAACGGAAGTCGGCGAACTCCTGGGTATCGGCCATGCGCCCTACCCGGTCGACGCTTTTCACCAAGCGGTATTTTTCGATCACCGTGGCGCGGTCGACGTTTTTCGACGGCGAGAAACGGTCCTTGATGATCTTGAACACGGTGTTGAAACCCGGCAGGGTGAACACGCTCATGACCATGCCGCGTACACCCGGGGCCATGATGAACTGGTCGTCGGTGTTGGCCAGATGATTGATCAGCGCGCGGTAGAACTCGGATTTGCCGTGCTTGTAGAAGCCGATTGAGGTGTACAGCTCAGCGATGTGCTTGCCCGGCAGGATGCGCCGCAGAAAACCGATAAATTCCGCCGGCACCGGCACGTCGACCATGAAATACGAACGGGTGAACGAGAAGATGATCGACACCTCGGCTTCGTCGGTGATCAGCGCATCGATCTGGATCCCGCGCCCTTCGCGGTGCAGCAGTGGAATCACCAGTGGCCATTGCTCGTCGCGGGTGTAAATGCGTCCGACCAGGTACGCGCCCTTGTTGCGGTACAGCACCGAGGAAAACAGCTCGACGCTGAGTTCCGGGTCTTTGCACACCCAGTCCGGCAGGTTCTCGCGCAGTTGTGCTTCGAGCCGGAGCAAATCGCCGGGCAGATCGGCGTAGTCCTCGCTGAAACGGTAGTCGGCAAAAATGCTCGCGAGCATCCCCGACAATTGCCCTTGCGGTTTGTACGTACGGGTTTGCGCGGCGCGGGCACGGCGCAGGCTCGGACGCGTGGTGTGGATGAACATGCAGCCGTCGCTGATCAGGTCGTGGCTGAACAGCCCGCAGAAAATCGAGTTGTACCAGGTCTCGGACAGTTCATCGTCGAAACGCAGGTCGATAACGCTGATGTAGGCGCTTTTCACCAGTGGCCAGCAGCTGACATTCATCAGCGTTTCATCGTCGAAGTATTCGCGCAGGCGAGCGATGGTTTCGCCGACCTTTTCTTCATAGAGGTTGATCCGCGCCGCCGACGCGGTTTGCGTCTCTTGCCAGCGCGCCTGCTCGAAACGCTCCCGGGCGCCGTCGGTAATCCGCCGGAAATGCTCGCGGTAATCGTCAAAGCCATCGAGGATCATGCGGGCGATGTCGGTGGCTGGCCATTGCTGCGGCATAGATGAGACCTCGGCGTGCGTTGGAAAATCTGTGCCTGAGCTTAGCCACGGATGCGTGCGCAGGTGAAGTGCAATTTCTGCCAAATGCCATGCCAGTTGTAACCGACCGGGGTTTTCCGTGCAGACGCGGCGGCTACGGAAAATTAAATGTCCGATTAGCGGTTGCCATCATCTGGGGCCTCGGCAACACTCTCGTCCCGATCAAGGAAGGAGCCCCGCCGTGAGCCCTGTCGATATTTTCCGCATGTTGTCGCTGGCAGCCATCTGGGGCGCGAGTTTTCTGTTCATGCGCGTGATTGCGCCGGTGATCGGCTCGGTCCCGACGGCGTTCTTTCGCGTATCGATCGCCGCAGCCGGTCTGCTGGTCATTCTTGGGCTGATGCGCATCAGTCGGGATTTCAAAGGCAAACTGAAAACCGTGATGCTGCTGGGCGTGATCAATTCCGGGCTGCCGGCAACGCTCTATTCAGTCGCCGCGCAAGTGCTGCCCGCTGGGTATTCGGCAATATTCAATGCCACCACACCGTTGATGGGGGTGCTGATCGGCGCGTTGTTTTTCAGTGAGAAACTCACCATCGCCAAGTTCAGCGGCGTTTTTCTTGGTCTATTCGGCGTCGGTGTGCTGACCCGTGCCGGTCCCATGGCATTCGATCTGCAACTGCTGATGGGCGCCCTCGCCTGCCTGCTGGCGACCACTTGCTACGGCTTTGCCGGGTTCCTCGCACGGCGCTGGCTGGATCAGGCCGGCGGCCTCGACCCACGCCTGTCGGCACTGGGCAGCATGCTCGGGGCGACGTTGTTCCTGTTGCCGCTGTTCGCCTTCAGCATCATCAGCGCGCCACCGCTCAGTTGGGGTGGCTGGAATGTCTGGCTGTCGCTGCTCGGTCTGGGCCTGGGGTGCACGGCATTTGCGTACATCATTTACTTCCGCCTGCTCAGTTCGATCGGTCCGGTGAAATCAATGACCGTGACCTTCATGATTCCGCCGTTCGGCGTGTTGTGGGGGGCGTTGCTGCTGGATGAGCCGTTGTCGATGGCGCATGTGTATGGCGGGGTGCTGATTGCGGCGGCGTTGTGGCTGGTGTTGAAGCCTGCTGCGCTAAAACCTCTTGAAATGAATACCCGGTAGGAGCTGCCGCAGGCTGCGATCTTTTGATCCTGTCTTTAAAAACAAGATCAAAAGATCGCAGCCTGCGGCAGCTCCTACCGGGGTTCGCGTTATCGGGATTTACGGAATACGAATGCCAGGCCGATGACGATCAACAGCATGCCCAGCACACTCAACGCCGCCAGGCGATTGCCGAAAATCAGATAGTCCATCACCGCCGTCACCGCCGGCACCAGATAAAACAGACTGGTGACATTCACCAGATTGCCCCGCGCGATGAGCCGATACAGCAACAGCGTTGCCAGCACAGAGACCACCAGCCCCATCCACAACACCGGCACGATAAAACCTGTGCTGTGCTCAAAGTGGAATGGCTGAAACGGCACGAAAATCCCACATAACAACAGACCGGCCAAGTACTGCACCGGCAGCGTGCCGAGGGGATTGTCGGTGATGCACTTCTGCATGATCGAGCCCAGGGTCATGCTCGCCAGCGCCAGCAGACCAAACAGCATCCCCGCCCAGGACATCCCGGCCAGACCGATGCCTTGGTAAACCACCATGATCAGCCCGGCCAGCCCCAGCGCCAGACCGAACAGGCGACTCGCCGAGCGCTGCCGCTCCATCAAGACCACGGTGAGAATCGGCTGCACGCCCATGATGGTCGCCATCACGCCCGGAGTGACCTTGGTGTTCAGCGCCAACAGATAGAAAATCTGATACGCCCCCAACAACACCAAGCCCGTGGCAATTGCGTACAGCATCGGCTTGCCACCCTTGGGCAGATTCAATTTGAGCAGCGGCGCCAGCAGCACCAGCCCGCACAAGGCAATCGCGAAGCGAATCAGCAGAAAGGCAAACGGCGAAGCGTGGGCCAGCCCCCATTTGGAGAAGATCGCCCCGCTGCTCCACAGCAGAACGAACAGGCTCGTGGACGTCGCCGCGAGCGCGGATTTTTTCGACAGGACAAACATGAATACCACCTGTAGTCAGGCAAGAAGCCAACTCAGCCGAAGCTGAAATTCAGTAGTTTTTTCTGGCGGGCGCAGGGGGCAGCAGAAACTGCCGATCAGCCCGAAACGCCAACGCCCGGCGGTGATACGACTGCGCACACCGGCGTGCTACTGACAGGTGGGGGGTAATGACTGATCTGCCTGGGCTGCTGATTCCCGCACGGCACGACGCCAGCGTTGACCGCTGAATCGACTACCGCGTTGATGAGGGATGCAGGCATTGGCGCAGATCTTTTTTGAAGGGGTGGGGCGTGAGCGGTGCGGCTCACGAGCGCCGACTATAACCAGCGTGGGACATGTATTGCAATGAGTTGGGCAAAGCGCCAGCAGGGACAGTTGGCTGCAAGGTGAATAGGCTGGATCGCAATTGCGACACCCCACCATGGAGGACAAGGAATGCACGGGATCACATGCCAAGGGAACGGACGTATTTGCGCTACCAAGTGTATAAATCACAGGCCAGGAAACAGGCCGGGGTTACTTTCGCAAAGCTGCACAAAGACTTGTTGCAGCAAGGGATAGTGGATGTTGATCACTCCAGAGTTCGTTTCGAAGCAATCGATGCTCAAGCGCTGAGTGCCTATGAAGAATGGTTCGATCCTCATTTCTCTTGGCAAGATGTAGTCAGGTGGAAGGCCAAAGAACCACTTGGCTTCGATTTGGCAATCTGGTTTGATCAGGAGTTATGCGGACTTTGCTTTGCAAACCCTAATCAGAGCCGGTTGCGAGTGAAAATTGTGCGTCTGGAAGGAAAGCCCGATAACGACCACCCTCTCAAAAGCCGAGTTGCGACATTTGCCTTGACCGCCGTGACTCACTTCGCGCGAATCATCGGTAGTACCCAAATTGAAATACAGGAACCTCTCCCTGGAGTGATTTCCCTGTACCGGCAACTGGGTTTTGAATTCGATTCGGAGGGTAGGCTTGTGAAGCTGATTTGGTAAGACTAGTATCGAGCAACTGCTCATTTAATGATCAACGCCGGAGGCACCATGAAGGCTGCCGTTGAAAAAAAGGCGCCAGGCGCCAGATCGATAAAAGCTGATAGAAAACGCTCTTCCGGGAAGTTGTCTGAACGGGAGTTGCACCGAATCAGAGAAGCATTGGTGAATCCAGCCGCGGAAGAGCCAGGAGGCGTCCTCGCTGGCGCTTCGTTCACCTTCTCTTCATAAAAAAACCGCTCACAAGGAGCGGTTTTTTATTGTCTGATCCAGCTTCAGCCGAACAACCAATACCCCAACAACGTCAACACCAGCACCGCCAGCACCGGACGCATCACGCGGTAGGCTTTCGGATGACGGCGTTTCCACTGTTTGACCACGCCACTGAACTTGTCGCTGAAGTTCTTGCTCCAGGCGTAGGCCTGGTTGATCCCGCCGACGCGTTCGTCATCAAGGTTCTGCGGTGCGGTGGCACGGCCGAGCCAGGCGCTGATCGCGCGGTTGATGCGGGTCATGAGGCGGTTGCTCAGCGGACGCTCGACGTCGCAGAACAGAATCACGCGGGTTTGGTCGGTTTCGTTCTTGACCCAGTGCACGTAGGTCTCGTCGAACATCACGTCTTCGCCATCACGCCAGGCGTACACCTGACCGTCGACGAAGATCCGGCAATCATCGGAGTTTGGCGTCGACAAACCGAGGTGATAGCGCAGTGAGCCGGCAAACGGATCGCGGTGCGGGTTCAGGTGACTGCCACCCGGCAGCAAGGCAAACATCGCGCCTTTGACATTGGGGATGGCACTGACCAGCGCCACGGTTTTCGGGCACAGGGTTTCGGCCGAGGGCAGCGGCTTGTCGTACCACTTGAGGTAGAAACGCTTCCAGCCCTTTTTGAAGAACGAGCCAAAACCGGCGTCGTTGTTCTTCTCGGCGGCGCGAATGTAGCCTTCGTCGAACAGATGCAATGCTTCGTCGCGAATGGTTTCCCAGTTATCGCGCAGCACATCCAGCTCCGGAAACTTGCTGCGATCCAGGTACGGCTTGGACGGCACGCCAGAAAACAGGTACATCAAGGCGTTGTACGGGGCGAACAACGCCGAGTGGTTGACGAACTGACGCAGTACCGGCAAACGCGCCTTGCCGCGCAAATGCACATAGAGCGTGCTGCCCAGAAACAGCAACAGCACAAACGCCTTGGCGGCAAACGAAACGGTCATCAACAACTCCTTGAATAAAGACAACGCTGCGCAATGCCCCTTTACCCGGCATGGCAGCCGGCCATGATAAACACTACCGGCCTCGGGAAAAACCCGCTCAACCCAAGAATCAGTGTTAAGAATTGCGCAACAAAGCATTTATTAACATAACGATCCTGAACCCTGGCTGACCTGAATCAAATGGATCTACTGCTGAGTTTCCTGCTCGGTAAACAGATCACTGAACAGCATGCTCGATAGATAACGCTCACCCGAGTCTGGCAGAATCACCACAATGGTCTTGCCCTGCATCTCCGGGGTTTCCGCCAAACGCACCGCGACGGCCATCGCGGCGCCGCAGGAGATACCGCAGAGAATCCCTTCTTCCTGCATCAGACGCAGGGCCATGGCTTTGGATTCTTCGTCGGTGACCTGCTCAACCCGGTCCACCATCGACAGATCGAGGTTTTTGGGAACGAAACCGGCGCCAATACCCTGGATCTTGTGCGGACTTGGCTTGATCTCTTCACCGGCCAATGCCTGAGTAATCACAGGTGAAGACACCGGTTCCACGGCCACCGATAGAATAGGTTTGCCCTGGGTATTCTTGATATACCGCGAAACGCCGGTGATGGTTCCGCCGGTGCCGACACCCGCTACCAGCACATCGACCGCACCATCGGTATCGTTCCAGATTTCCGGGCCGGTAGTCTTTTCGTGAATGGCCGGGTTGGCCGGGTTATCGAACTGCGCCGGCATGAAGTATTTGTCGGCATCACTGGCGACGATCTCGGCCGCCTTCTCGATGGCGCCCTTCATGCCTTTCGCCGGTTCAGTCAACACCAGTTCGGCGCCCAACGCCTTGAGGACCTTACGCCGTTCAATGCTCATGGACGCCGGCATGGTCAGCATCAATTTGTAACCACGGGCGGCCGCAACGAAAGCCAGGCCAATACCGGTGTTGCCCGAGGTTGGCTCAACGATGGTCATGCCGGGCTTGAGTTTGCCGCTGCTTTCGGCATCCCAGATCATGTTTGCGCCGATCCGGCACTTGACCGAATACCCGGGGTTGCGCCCTTCGATCTTGGCCAGGATGGTCACGCCACGCGGCGCAATGCGGTTGATCTGCACCAGCGGCGTATTACCGATGGAATGGGCGTTGTCAGCGAAAATGCGGCTCATGGCTGGGTCCTTATGCAGCGTTGAATTCAGCCTTCCAAGGTAAGCCTGTTGCCCATCGCAGTCCAGTCGGGTCGAACGACTGCGCGGCGTAATAGTCAATCGCTTACATCGTCAGGGAATTGCCGTCATGAAGCGTCGCTACAGTTGGCCACTAGGGATTTTCGCCGTCGTCGTTGTGTTGCTGATAGCGCTGCACATCGCCCTGCCCTACATGGTGCGCGACTATCTGAACGGCAAACTGGCGGACATGGGTGACTATCGGGGCCAGATCACTGATGTCGACCTGGCCCTATGGCGCGGCGCCTACAAGATCAACGGTCTGAAAATCGTCAAGGTCGACGGCAAGGTGCCGGTGCCGTTCGTCAATGCGCCGCTGATCGATCTGTCGGTCAGTTGGCATTCGCTGTGGTACGACCATGCCGTCGTGGCGCAGGTGAGATTCGTAAATCCTGAAGTCAATTTCGTCGATGGTGGCGCTAACAAACAGAACTCACAAACAGGTCAAGGCACCGACTGGCGCGCGCAACTGGGCAAATTGCTGCCGATCACTCTCGACGAAGTACAGATTCAGGACGGCAAGATCAGTTTCCGCAACTTCAATTCAAAACCTCAAGTGAACATGAACGCGACCAATGTTGACGCGAGCATCTACAACCTGACCAACGTGGTCGACAAACAGGGCAAACGCGACGCCCGCTTTGAAGGCAAAGCCCTGCTGCTGGGGCACGCACCGCTGGAAACCACCGCAACGTTCGACCCTCTGAGCAACTTCGAGGACTTCGAATTCCGTCTGCGCGCCAAAGACATCGAACTCAAGCGCATGAACGACTTCGCCTCGGCCTACGGCAAGTTCGACTTCAACGCCGGCCACGGTGATGTGGTGATCGAAGCCCAAGCCAAAAAAGCCCAGGTCAACGGCTATATCAAACCACTGCTGCGCGACGTCGAAGTGTTCAACTGGCAGCAGGACGTGGAAAACAAGAACAAGAGCATCTTCCGCTCGGTCTGGGAGGCATTGGTGGGCGGCACGGAAACCGTGCTGAAGAACCAGGCGAAAAACCAGTTCGCCACCAAGGTAGAACTCAGCGGCAACGTGCATCAGCAAAATATCAGCGCATTCGAGGCGTTTTTGCAGATTTTGCGCAATGGCTTCGTCCAGGCATTCAATGCCCGCTATGAGCGGCCGAAGCCTGATGCGGGTTAGGGTTCATTTCTGGAAAAGCATCCAGATATAGAGTATCGGCGCCAATCTGAATATCCGGGGCCGGCCATTCAACGGTCCAACCTTTATCGCCCAAGATGGCAGTCGCAAAGACTTGGGGATCAAGCAAGGGCTGCAACTGCTTATACGTTTGAATATCTCGACTCAAATCGAGTGTCAGCGCGCGACCATCAACAAAGCAGAGTGCAAGCCGACTATCAGAGAGCGCAGTAACTGCCGCCAAGCGTGGTCGTTTCATGGATAACATCAATTCAGCGCCTCCGGGCAGATGGGGACTGCTTCGCAGCCCAGCGGGAGCAAGCTCCCTCGCCACAGATTCAGTAGACATCCTGAAGGCTATCGCCAAATCGGCGATACCTGAATACTGGCCATCGGCCGAGACTGAGTCAACATGTGACGCCCCATTCAGAGACTGAATAAGCCGTCTGCGTTCACAGTCGACCGGCCTGCGCGTTATAGTCGGGCATCCGATTATTTCGCCCCCGCCCTGCCCGTTCAGGTCGGCGTTACCGTTCGAGGATTAGCAGATGAAGTTAGACGGCACACAGGCCTACGTCGCCACCCATGACCAGAAG
>NZ_JBIUVX010000004.1:0-31570 GCF_044743175.1 Pseudomonas sp. NPDC087690 | reverse complement strand
TGAAGCTGGCGGTCAACGCCGCCATCACCCTGGAGCGGCCGCTGCTGGTCAAGGGCGAGCCGGGCACCGGCAAGACCATGCTCGCCGAGCAACTGGCCGAGTCGTTCGGCGCCAAGCTGATCACCTGGCACATCAAGTCCACCACCAAGGCTCATCAGGGCCTGTACGAGTACGATGCGGTCAGCCGTTTGCGCGACTCGCAACTGGGCAACGAAAAAGTCCACGACGTGCGCAACTACCTGAAAAAAGGCAAGCTCTGGGAGGCTTTCGAGTCTGAAGAGCGGGTCATTCTGCTGATCGACGAGATCGACAAGGCCGACATCGAGTTCCCTAACGACTTGCTGCAAGAACTCGACAAGATGGAGTTCTACGTTTACGAGATCGACGAGACCATCAAGGCCAAGAAGCGCCCGATCATCATCATTACCTCCAACAATGAAAAAGAGCTGCCGGACGCCTTCCTGCGCCGTTGCTTCTTCCATTACATCGCGTTCCCGGATCGCCCGACCCTGCAGAAAATCGTCGACGTGCATTACCCGGACATCAAGAAGGATCTGGTCAGCGAAGCGCTGGACGTGTTCTTCGACGTGCGCAAAGTGCCGGGCCTGAAGAAGAAGCCGTCGACTTCCGAGCTGGTCGACTGGCTGAAGCTGCTGATGGCCGACAACATCGGCGAAGCGGTGCTGCGCGAACGTGATCCGACCAAAGCCATCCCGCCGCTGGCCGGTGCCTTGGTGAAGAACGAACAGGACGTGCAACTGCTTGAGCGTCTGGCGTTCATGAGCCGTCGCGGTTCTCGCTAAGAGGCTGATGCCATGTTGCTCAACCTGTTCAATGAAATGCGTGCCGCCAAGGTGCCGGTGTCGGTGCGCGAGCTGCTCGACCTGATCAACGCGCTGAAACAGCGCGTGACCTTCGCCGACATGGACGAGTTCTATTACTTGTCGCGGGCGATTCTGGTGAAGGACGAACGCCATTTCGATAAGTTCGACCGCGCGTTCGGCGCCTACTTCAATGGCCTCGAAAAGCTCGACGATCACTTGCAGGCACTGATTCCCGAAGACTGGCTGCGCAAGGAGTTCGAGCGATCGCTGACTGACGAAGAACGCGCACAGATCCAGTCCCTTGGCGGTCTGGACAAGCTGATCGAAGAGTTCAAGAAGCGTCTGGAAGAACAGAAGGAACGCCACGCCGGCGGCAATAAGTGGATTGGCACCGGCGGCACCAGCCCGTTCGGTTCCGGTGGTTTCAACCCGGAAGGCATTCGGGTTGGTGATGCCGGCAAGCGCCAGGGCAAAGCGGTGAAAGTCTGGGATCAGCGCGAGTACAAAAACCTCGATGATTCGGTGGAACTGGGCACGCGCAACATCAAGGTTGCCCTGCGTCGTCTGCGTAAGTTCGCTCGCCAGGGCGCGGCGGAAGAACTCGACATCGACGGCACCATCGACCACACCGCCAAGGACGCCGGGCTACTCAACATCCAGATGCGCCCGGAGCGGCGCAATACGGTGAAGCTGTTATTGCTGTTCGACATCGGCGGTTCGATGGACGCGCACGTGAAGATCTGCGAGGAGCTGTTCTCGGCCTGCAAGACTGAGTTCAAGCATCTGGAGTACTTCTACTTCCACAACTTCGTTTACGAATCGGTGTGGAAGAACAACATGCGCCGCACTTCGGAGCGCACTTCGACCCAGGATCTGCTGCACAAGTACGGCGCTGACTATAAGGTGATTTTCATCGGTGACGCCGCCATGGCGCCGTATGAAATCACCCAGGCCGGCGGCAGTGTCGAGCATTGGAATGAAGAGCCGGGTTATGTGTGGATGCAGCGTTTCATGGAGAAATACAAGAAGCTCATCTGGATCAATCCGTATCCGAAAGATACGTGGGGGTATACCTCGTCGACCAATATCGTGCGGGATTTGATCGAGGATCAGATGTACCCATTGACGTTGCGCGGGCTTGAGGAAGGGATGCGGTTTTTGTCCAAATAAAAGCAAAAGATCGCAGCCTGCGGCAGCTCCTACAGTGAAATTCGCATTCCCCTGTAGGAGCTGCCGAAGGCTGCGATCTTTTGATCTTCAGCCAAATCTCTGCAGATATTTGATGTGCTCACGGTGCGCGACGTCCTGCACTACAGGCCGCAACCGCACCTGAGCCCCCGGCAGACACTGTGCCAGCCGCGACAACGCCAACGGCGTCAACGCGCCCAATCGCGGATAGCCGCCAATCGTCTGCCGATCATTGAGCAATACAATCGGCTGGCCGTCCGGCGGCACTTGCACCGCGCCCAACGGAATGCCCTCGGAAATCATCGGCTGGCCCTGATATTCCAACGCCTTGCCCAGCAAACGAATGCCCATGCGATCCGCGCGACTGTCCAGTGTCCAGGCACTGTTGAACACATCGAACACGCTCTGCCCGCTGAACTGGCCGATCTGTGCGCCAAGCACCAGATCCAGAGGTGCTGTCGATTTCAAATCCGGCCGCAGCGCCAAGGGCAGTTCCCGCACCCACTGCGATCCCCCGTGATAACTCAGCGCCGAACCCTTGGCCAACGGCAACCCCATGCCATCCAGGCCACCGAGTTGTTCGCGCACCACCGTGGCGCTACTGCCCAGCACCTTCGGCGCCACAAAGCCACCGGGCGCCGCCAGGTAGGCCCGAGCCCCAAGCAACGGCTGCTTGAACTGCAATGTCTGCCCTTTGCCCAACTTGAAACTGCGCCACGGCGCCAACGGCTGACCGTCGACCTGCGCACCGAGATCCGCCCCGGCCAGTGCCAGCAAACAATCCTCGTCAGCCACCACAGCAAACCCACCCAGGGTGATTTCGACGACCGGCACATCCAGACCATTGCCCAACAGCCAGTTGGCCCAACTCATCGCGTTCCAATCCGCCGCGCCGCCCTGGGTCACGCCCAGATGCCGCACGCCAAATCGCCCGGCGTCCTGCAACAGGCACAGCGGCGTACTCGCCTCAATCGTCAGTCGGCTCATGCCTGCGCCTCCAGTGGCGTGTCGTCGCCGCCCAGACGGATGAATTCGGCGTGGCTGACTGCTTCAAACCGCACGGTGTCGCCGGGTTGCATCAGGCTGTAGCCATCGCGATGACGATCAAACAGTTTCGCCGGCGTGCGACCGATCAGGTTCCAGCCACCGGGGGACACGACGGGATAGGCAGCAGTCTGGCGTTCAGCAATGCCGACGCTGCCGGCCGCGACTTTCTTGCGCGGCGTGTTCAAACGAGGCGCCGCCAGCATCTCTTCGACCAAACCCATAAAGGCAAAACCAGGCGCGAAACCCAGGGCGAACACCTGATATTCGCGACCACTGTGGCGACGAATCACCTCCTCGATCGCCAGCCCGCTGCGCTCGGCCAGCAAGCTCAATTCAGGCCCGACGCTGAGGTCATACCAGACCGGCAGCACATGACATTGGCCAGCGGTTCGCGCATTCGGCGACAGGTCGATCAACGCTTCAGCGATCAATGCGCGCGCCTGATTCGGGTTCAACACCGTCAGATCGTAATGCACCATCAACGTCGTATACGACGGCACCAGATCGATCAGTTGCCCGCCAAATACCACACGCAAGCGCTCACTGGCGGCGAGCATCCACGGCATGTTGGTTTCGGCGATTTCATCGAACAAACGCAACATCAGGCAATCCAGTGCCACCACTTCAATCCTTGGGTTCATGACGCGCTCTGCTGATTCAAGGCGTGGCGAATGCGTTGCACGGCGGCCACCGAACTGGTGTTGTCGCCGTGCACACAGAGCGTATTGGCTTGCAGGTGCAAGGCGCTACCATCGTTGGCGGTCAGGTTGTCGCCACGGGCGATGGTCAATGCTTGCTCGATGATGATCTCGGGATCGTGATGCACCGCGCCCGGCAATTGTCGCGAGACCAGTTTGCCGGCGCTGTCGTAGGCACGGTCGGCGAAGGCTTCGAACCACAGGGTCACGCCGTACTCATCGCCGATTTGCTGCGCGGCAGAATTGTCGCGAGTGGCCATCAGCATCAGCGGCAAGCTGCGGTCGTAAGCGGCCACAGCCTGGATCACCGCACGCAATTGCGCCGGGTTGGCCATCATGTCGTTGTACATCGCGCCGTGGGGTTTGACATAACTGACCCGTCCGCCCTGCGCCTTGCAAATACCGTCGAGGGCGCCGATCTGGTAATGCAGGATGTCTTGCAGCTCTTGCGCGGAATACGCCATGGAGCGGCGACCGAAACCGACCAGATCCTGATAGGCCGGATGCGCACCAATTTTTACGCCGTGGCTCAAGGCCAGGCTGACGGTCTTGCGCATGATGCTCGGGTCACCGGCATGGAAGCCGCAGGCGACGTTGGCGCAATCGATGAAGGGCATGACCTCGGCATCCAGACCCATGGTCCAGCTGCCGAAGCTCTCGCCGATGTCGCAATTCAATAGCAGGCGGCTCACGGTGAACACTCCTGTAGGGCTTGTCTTTTTATCTGTAGGACTTTACGACGCAGGTTATCAGTTACTGCGCATCGAGTTGCTTGCCACGGGTTTCCGGCAGGCTCAACGCCGCGATGATCACCACGCCGTAAGACACCGCCGCAAATGCGCCAATGCCGACGCTCAACGGTACTTTCTGGCTAAGCAGACCGATCAGCAGTGGAAACAATGCCGCCAGCGCCCGACCGATGTTGTAGCAAAAGCCCTGCCCGGAACCGCGAATCCGCGTGGGGAACAGCTCAGTGAGAAACGCGCCCATGCCGCTGAAAATCCCCGAAGCGAAGAAACCCAGCGGGAAGCCCAGCCACAACATCACGCCGTTGCTCACCGGCAGTTGCGTATAGAGCAGAACGATGGTGAACGAGCCGACCGCGAAGAGAATGAAGTTCTTTTTGCGGCCGAGCAGATCGGTCAGGTAGGCGCTGATCACATAGCCGACGTAAGAGCCGACAATCACCATCGCCAGATAACCGCCGGTGCCGAGTACGCTCAAACCGCGCTCGTTTTTCAGGAAGGTTGGCAGCCAGGAAGTAATTGCGTAGTAACCACCCAGCGCACCCGTGGTCAGCAGCGAAGCGCGGAACGTAGTGAAGAGCATGCCGGGCGCGAAGATTTCGTAGAACTTTGATTGGTTCTCTGGCGTTTGCTGAGCCTTGGCCTCGCGATAAATCTCTGGATCCTTCACCAGTCGACGCACGAAAATCACGAAAATCGCCGGCACAATGCCGAGGATGAACAGCGCGCGCCAGGCATCTTCCGGCGGCAACACCGAGAACAGCAGCGCATACAGAATCGCCGTCAGTCCCCAGCCCAGCGCCCAACCGGATTGCACCATGCCCACCGCTTTGCCGCGATCCTTGGCGCGGATCACCTCGCCGATCAGCACCGCACCGGCGGTCCATTCGCCGCCGAAACCGAAGCCCATCAAGGTGCGCGCGATCAGCAGTTGTTCGTAATTCTGCGCGAAGCCGCAGAGGAAGGTGAAGAAGGCGAACCACAACACCGTGAGTTGCAGGGTGCGCACGCGACCGATACGGTCAGAGAGAATCCCGGCGACCCAACCGCCAATCGCTGAAGCGATCAACGTGCTGGTGTGAATCAGCCCCGCTTCGCCGGTGGTGATGCCCCACATCGCGATCAGTGTCGGCACGACGAAGCTGAGCATCTGCGTGTCCATGCCGTCCAGACCGTAGCCGATCTTGCAGCTCCAGAACGTGCGACGCTCCTGCTGGTTGATGTTGCGATACCAGTCGAACGGCCCCGGACGCGCCGTTGCCGTGGATGCTTCTAGGGTGTCGGGAGCACTCATGGCTTATCTCCGCAGGTTTTTTATTGGTCTTGTTCGTAGCCCCGACGACGCCTATCGTGGGGACCGGATGCGTCGATTTTTCGTCGCGCGGCCCTGCCGCGTCCAACGAATAAAAACCCGCCTTAGCCATAAGAAAAATTTGTCACCCGAGCCTTGCCCATGAACCTGAAGTTTCTCGAGACCTTTGTCTGGGTCGCCCGCCTGAAGAGCTTTCGCCTGACCGCTGACAAGCTGTTCACCACTCAGGCGTCGATTTCCAGCCGCATTGCGGTGCTGGAGGGCGAGTTGGGGGTGAAGCTGTTTCTGCGCGATTCGCGCGGTGTCAGCCTGACGCCCGAAGGTCTCAAAGTGCTGGAATATGCCGAACAGATGCTCGACACCATGTCGGCACTCAGGCAGTCGATCGAGACCCGTTCGAGCAAGGTCGGTCGGGTGCGCATTGGCGTGATGGACACGGTGATCCACACCTGGCTAAGCCCGCTGGTGGCGCAGATGACCGATCTGTATCCACGGGTGGAAATCGAACTGGTGGCGGATACCTCGCTGAACCTCTGCGATCAGCTGCAAAAAGGCTTTCTCGATATCGTTCTGCAAACCGATCTGGTGCGCCATGAAAGCGTGCGCAGTCTGGAGCTGGCCAGTCATCCACTGGGCTGGATTGTCGCGAGCAATTCGATCTACAACCGTGACTACGCCGACCTCACCGAACTGGCGCAGGAACGCATCATCACCTACTCGAAAAACTCCCGACCGCATCAGGATCTTCTGGCGCTGATGCAGGCCAACGGGGTGCTGGCGCCACGCTTGAACTGCGTGAATTCGGTGTCGGCGATTACCCGGTTATTGCGTGATGGATTTGGCATTGGTGTGCTGCCACCGGTGCTGGTGGCTGAGGAATTGGCGCGGGGGGAATTGACCTTGCTGGCGATTGATCAACGGCCACCGAACTTGCAGGTGGTGGTGTCGTGGCGGGTGGGCGTTGAGTGGGTCGAGGAGATTGTGACGTTGTGTCAGCAGGTGCTGGAAGGGTATGCCCACAAGGTGGGCAAGGACTACATCGCGTTAAGTTGATCGTTCCTACGCTCCGCGTGGGAATGCAGCCCGGGACGCTCCGCGTCCCTCGAAAGCCGAACGCGGAGCGTCCGATGAGGCATTCCCACGCAGAGCGTGGGAACGATCCTTACTGCGCTGATCTTAGAGGCCGCGCACGTCGCGGTCTTCGATCGGCCGGCTCTGGCGCAGGCGTCGGCCACCGAGAACAACCCAATCGATCAAGCGGAACAGGCATTCAATGCCGAACGACAGCAGCAACGCACCGCTCATGCCCCAGATCATCGCTTCCGGAGTCAGCAGGATCTGATAGCTGTAACCGTTCCAGGTTTCCTTGCGAATGTCCGGATCAGCCGCCAGCACCACTTGCAGGAAGCGGATGTACCACGGGCCTTGCATCGCCTGGAACTGCTTGTCCAATGCCACCTGACGCGTGAGCAAGGTGTTCAAACTGTCAGCGTCGCTGCGGAAGATCGGATCTTCACTGGCGCGGTAATGCGCAACCAGCGCCTGCATATCGCCCTTGAAGAACTGCTCGGCAGTCCCTTGAAACCCGCGCAAACCGGTCTGCGCTTCGATCAGGTGCGCCTCGACCCGTTTCGCGTAATCGTTGATGAAACCCGGCACCTGGACACCGATCAACAGGCCCGCCGCAAACAACACCAGCCGTAGATAACTGAGCAACATGGGGTGCAAATCCTTATTCGGTCTTGCCTTGACTTACGCATTCGCCGCGTCGCCACAGGCTCCATTGGCCCGGTTCGTAGCGGGTCCAGGTTTCATTTTCGGTCAACGGTTCGGTAGCGATCACCGTCACCACGTCGTTGGGGGTGGTTTCGGCCTGGAAATCGACAATCACATCGACATCCTTCAGCCGCGCCGGGCCGAACGGTGCACGCCGGGTGATCTGTGCGAGTTTGGTCGAGCAATAGCAGAACAGCCAGTCGCCATCGCTGAGCAGGCAGTTGAACACGCCTTTGCTGCGGTATTCGGCGCACGCGGCGACCAGATCCGGCAGCAGTTCCTCTATTTCGACCGGCTCCGGGAATGCTGCACGCACGCGGTTGAGCAAATCGCAGAACGCCGCCTCGCTGTCGGTATCGCCGACCGGGCGGTAGAAGCTTTTGATCGGGGTGAAATCGGCGAGCTGGCCGTTGTGCGCGAAGCACCAGTTGCGCCCCCACAGTTCGCGGACGAACGGATGGGTGTTGGACAGGCAGACCTTGCCGACGTTGGCCTGACGGATGTGGCCGATGACCACTTCGCTCTTGATCGGATAACGCTGCACCAGGTTGGCGACTTCCGACTCACTGCTCGCTGCCGGGTCCTGAAACAGTCGCAAACCACGGCCTTCATAGAAGGCGATGCCCCAACCGTCGCGGTGCGGGCCAGTGCGGCCGCCGCGCTGCATCAGACCGGTGAAGCTGAAAACGATATCGGTCGGCACGTTGGCACTCATGCCCAGTAATTCACACATGTGCGGACTCTCGGGATTACAGACGCGGCTCGACCCGCATGCGCTGCGGATTGTTCGGGACCGGTGGGCGCCCGTAGCGGTCATCACCAGCAGCGCCGAACGGTTGATCGTCGTTGCGGTCATCGGCACGGGCTGCGGCTTTGGCAGCCTCGGCCTGCTCTCGGCGCGCACGCGATGCACGTTCAATCGGGAAGCGGATCAGCACGAAGATCAGATAGAGGCCAAAAGCGATCATGCCGTACATGAACAGGTCGGAGACCGCACGCCAGGCGTTGTTGCCGACCTTGAAGGCCAGATCCAGTGCGGTGATGGCAATGGACGGCGCAACCTTGGCCTTCACCGGATCAATGATGGTCGGGCTGAACAGCAACACGGCCATCAGTACGCGCAACGGCTCGCGCAACCAGCGCCACATCCAGGTAGTCAGGCGCATCCATACCAACAGGCAGCCCACAGCGGCAAAGGCGTAGAGGCCCCAGGCGATCAGATAGTCGTTCTCGGTCATGGTGTCCATGGCAAGGCAGGCAAAGAGGCGCTTATAGTAACGACTTTTCGCCCGCCAGGCTTGTCCCAATAGACATGCGACCTGTAGGAGTGAGCCTGCTCGCGATGACGGACAGCCTGACAACATTGATGTTGAATGTGCCGGCCTTGCCGCGAGCAGGCTCACTCCTACACGGTCTGCGGCGGTTTCAAACGCTGTGAAAACCTTTATTCCGAACAATGTCCGAGAGCCTTCCATGCCCGAATCCGCCAACGTCATCAGTGCTCCGATTGCCCACAAGGCTGCCGGTGCCGACCCGTATGCCTGGCTGCAGGAGCGCGACACCGACGCGGTGCTCGATTACCTCAAGGCCGAAAACTCATACCAAGAGGCGCAAACCGCCGATCAGGCCGAGTTGCGCGAAACGCTGTTCGAAGAGATCAAGGGCCGGATTCTTGAAACCGACCTGTCCCTGCCCTCGCCTTGGGGCCCGTACCTGTATTACACGCGCACTACCGCCGGTGACGAATACGCCCGGCATTACCGCTGCCCGCGTCCGGCCGATGACAGCCTGACCCTCGACGAAAGCCGCGAACAACTGCTGCTTGACCCGAACGTGCTGGCCAACGGCGGGTTCTTCTCGCTGGGTGCGTTCAGCATCAGCCCGGACCATCAACGTCTGGCCTACAGCGTCGACGCCTCGGGCGATGAGATTTACACGCTGTTCGTCAAGGAACTGTCCAACGACAAGGTCAGCGAACTGGAATTCGAAGACTGCGACGGCAGCATGACCTGGGCCAATGACAGCATGACCCTGTTTTTCGGCGTACTCGACGACACGCACCGCCCACACAAGCTGTTGCGCTATCGCCTCGACGGCACCGCTGCCGAAGAAGTGTTCAACGAGCCGGACGGGCGTTTCTTCCTGCATTGCTACCGTTCAAGTTCCGAACAGCAACTGCTGCTGTCGCTGGGCAGCAAGACCACCAGCGAAGTCTGGGCGCTCGACGCCAATCATCCGCACCAGCCCTTCACCTGCCTGGCGCCACGGGTCGAAGATCATGAATACGACGTCGATCACGGCCTGCTCGATGGCGTGTGGACGTGGTTTATCCGTACCAATCGCGACGGCATCAACTACGCCCTGTATCAGGCCCCGGACACCGGCACCGCGCCGACCGAAGCCGACTGGCAAAATCTGATCCCGCACAGCGACACGGTGATGCTCGACGGTGTCAGCCTCAACACCGAGGCCATGACCCTGAGCCTGCGCGAAGGTGGCCTGCCGATCATCGAGGTTCACCCACACGGCCTGGCCCCCTATCGCGTGCAACTGCCGGATGCTGCCTACAGCCTCTATGTGCAAAACAGCCTGGAGTTCGAGAGCGATCGCATTCGTCTGCGCTACGAGGCGTTGAACCGTCCGGCGCAGGTGCGCCAGTTGATCCTCGCCACCGGCGAGCAGACGATACTCAAAGAAACCCCGGTGCTCGGCCCGTTCGACGCCGACGCTTACGTCAGCCAGCGTCTGTGGGCCACTGCGCCAGACGGCACGCAAGTGCCGATCAGCCTGGTGATGAAGCGCGAAATGGTCGGCCAAGCGGTGCCGCTGTATCTGTATGGTTACGGCGCTTACGGCTCGAGCCTTGATCCGTGGTTCTCCCACGCCCGTCTGAGCCTCTTGGATCGCGGCATGGCCTTCGCCATCGCCCATGTGCGCGGCGGCGGTGAACTGGGCGAAGCCTGGTATCGCGCCGGCAAGCAGGAACACAAACACAACACCTTCAGCGACTTCATTGCCTGCGCCGAATTCCTGATCCTCAACGGCATTACTACCGCCGATAAACTGGCAATCAGCGGTGGCAGCGCCGGTGGTTTGTTGATCGGTGCCGTGCTCAACCAGCGTCCGGATCTGTTCGGTGTGGCGATTGCCGAAGTGCCGTTCGTCGACGTGCTCAACACCATGCTCGACCCCGACCTGCCGCTGACCGTCACCGAATATGACGAATGGGGCAACCCTGAAGAGCCGGACGTTTACGAGCGGATCAAGGCGTATGCACCGTACGAAAACGTCACCGCGCAGGATTATCCGGCGACGCTGGTAATCGCCGGCTACAACGACAGCCGCGTGCAGTACTGGGAAGCGGCCAAATGGGTGGCGAAACTGCGCGCAACCAAGACCGACGACAACGTCCTGCTGCTCAAGACTGAACTGGGCGCCGGGCATGGCGGGATGAGCGGGCGTTATCAGGGATTACGTGACGTAGCGCTCGAATACGCATTTGTTTTCAAGGTTTTGGGCCTGGTCTGAGGAACTCCGTCGGTCACTTGGGTCTTAATTGCAGACCCAAGAGGCCGATACCCCACAGATCTCCTGTAGGAGCTGCCGAAGGCTGCGATCTTTTGATTTTGATTTTTTCAAAGGCAAGATCAACAGATCGCAGCCTGCGGCAGCTCCTACACGGGCCGTGTGAAGCCTGAAACAGTAAAAACAAAAAGACCGTGACGACATGTCAGAACCGACCTTCCTGAACAACGAAATCCGCGACTGGCTGATGGACTGTGGCCTGTTCGATCAATTGCAACTGGCCGACTTTGCGGCCGCTTCCGGCTATTTCAGCATCAGCACCGTGGCCGAAGGCGAAGCGATTTTCCGCGAGGGCGATGCCGGCAGTTTCATGTGCATCCTCCACACCGGCCAGGTCGCCGTGCAGAAAACCGGGCCCGATGGCCAGGTCATCACCATGGCCACCCTGCGCAGCGGGCGTGCCTTTGGCGAAATGGCCGTGCTCGACGGTGAGCGACGCTCGGCAACGTGCGTGGCGGCGACGAACTGTCAGCTATTGAACTTGGGTAAGGACTCGCTGGAAAAAATGCTCAACGACGCGCCGAAGATCGCCGCGAAGATCATCCGCGCCCTCGCCGTTTCGCTGTCGAAGCGCCTGCGCATGGCCGACGGTCAACTGGCGGCGCAACAGGTTTAACCGCCGGGGGATTTCGCCTTGGTGCCGCTCGGTTCGATACCGGGCAGCGGTTGATCCTTGCTCGGCGGGCTGGGCATCTCGATCGGCACCAGCGGTGGGCTGCCACTGCCGGCGCCGGACTTGGGAATGTTGATCGGCGTGATCTGCGGATACGGCGTCGGTGTCGCGGTGCCGGGCGAGCCGGGTTGCGGCGCGGGGCTGAGCGGAATCGTCTGCTGCGCCTGCACTGCAGTAATCGAGAGCACGGCCAGGGCAATGACCGTTAGAATGGTGCGCTTCATCAAGGGCTCCGTTTGGCCTCTAGTCTGCGCTCAGGCTACTCCCAACGGGCCTGCTTGCCTTCCCCCTTGTAGAGATTTCCATGAAACGTTTCGTTCTGCTCGACACTACCCCGATCCCTGAAAGCGGCGGTGCCCTGTGCCTGTTCGAGTATGGCGAGGATTTTGTCATCAAGATCCAGGGCGGTGACGGCGGACAATTGATGAACACGCGCATGCACGGTTCCGAAGACGCATTGGCGGAAATTCCGTGCCGCAAGGTCGCTGGCCGGCCGGACTCGCGGGTGCTGATCGGCGGTTTGGGCATGGGCTTCACCCTCGCCTCGGCGCTCAAGCACCTGGGCAAGAGCGCTGAAGTTGTGGTCGCTGAGCTGGTGCCCGGCGTGGTCGAGTGGAACCGTGGCCCGCTCGGGGAAAAATCCGGTCGCCCGTTGCTTGATCCACGCACGGTGATCCGTCAGGAAGACGTGGCCAAGGTGCTGCAAAGCGAGCCGAACGGCTTCGACGCGATCATGCTCGACGTCGACAACGGCCCTGAAGGCCTGACCCAGAAGGCCAATAGCTGGTTGTACTCGGCCGCCGGTCTGAACGCGTGCGCCAAGGCCCTGCGGCCCAAAGGTGTGCTCGCCGTGTGGTCGGCCAGTGCTGATCGGCTGTTTTCCGACAAATTGAAGAAGGCCGGTTTCAAGGCCGAAGAAATCCAGGTCTTTGCCCATGGCAACAAGGGCACGCGCCACACGATCTGGATTGCCGAGAAGCTCAAGGGCTGAGCTAAACTCTGCACATAACCGTCATTAGTCTTTTACAAAGGTGAACCCATGAGTTCGTCCACCCCCACCAACACGTCGAAGCTGGATCGCATCCTCGCCGACAACCAGCGCGACAAGGAAATGGGCTACCGCGACAAGGCCCTGAAGATGTACCCGCACGTCTGTGGCCGCTGCACCCGTGAGTTTTCCGGCAAGCGCCTGAGCGAACTGACCGTGCATCACCGCGATCACAACCACGACAACAACCCGCAGGACGGCTCGAACTGGGAATTGTTGTGCCTGTATTGCCACGATAACGAACATTCGCGTTATACCGATCAGCAGTATTTCAGCGAAGGCTCGCTGAGCACGCCGAAGATTGCCAAGGCGACGCATAACCCGTTTGCCGCGTTGGCCGGGTTGATGAAAAAAGAAGATTAAAGATCTTTATTGGCCGTTAAGGCCCCATCGCGAGCAGGCTCACTCCTACATTTTGGAATGCGTTCCCCTGTAGGAGTGAGCCTGCTCGCGATAGCGATCTCCCGAACACCGCAAATCTTGAATCTGCCCGCCCTCCCCCAATCCCCGTATAATCGCGCTCTTTTTCCCGAAGGCACCCCGCTCGTGGCAGACAAACGGTACAGCTGCATTGGTTTGTATAACCCCAAATCACCGGAGAACGTCGGTTCGGTGATGCGCGCCGCAGGCTGCTATGGCGTGGCGTCAGTGTTCTACACCGGCAAGCGCTATGAACGCGCCGCCGACTTCGTCACCGACACCAAACGCGTGCACTATGACATCCCGCTGATCGGTATCGACGATCTGAAAAAGATTCTCCCGCTCAACTGCGTACCGGTCGCCGTGGAACTGGTCGAAGGCGCCCGCCCGTTGCCGGAATACACCCACCCGGATCGCGCCCTGTACATCTTCGGTCCCGAAGACGGTTCGCTGGATAAAGAGATCCGCGACTGGTGCGAAGACGTCGTGTACATCCCGACCACCGGCTGCATGAACCTCGCCGCCACGGTCAACGTCGTGCTCTACGACCGCATGGCCAAGGGCCTGAACACCCGCTCCGGGCCGAAATTCCGCTGAAACACCGCATATTCGATGGAACGAGCTGACCGCTCCGGCAGTCAGCTTGTTTATCGATTACTCATTGCCTGGAGAAAGATCATGACCGAGCTCAAACGTGTCGAACGCATCGAATCCACCCCGTTCCAGAGCCATTCCGAGCAGAACGTCGAAGGCTGGGAGCGCATCGGCTCACTCGCGGGCGGCGTGATCATGGTCGGCAAAGGCCTGCGCCGTGGCGGTGTGTTTGGTTTGATTCAGGTGGCGATTGGCGGCGTGGCCATGGCGCGCGGGATTACCGGGCACAGCTCGATGAAAAGCCTGATCGAGAAGAGTCGTCAGGACATGAACAACGTGCGCGCGAAGATCGAGCGGGCCGGGGAAGAGTTGAGCAAGCTGAAGGCGAATGCCGAGGCGGCGACCAGCACCGCCACGGTGACCGGCAATGATTCGGTGAAGTCGCCGAAAGCCGGGGTTTGATCCAAGAGTTGCGGTGGAGCTAAAGGCCCCATCGCGAGCAGGCTCACTCCTACATTTGTAATGCGTTCCCTTGTAGGAGTGAGCCTGCTCGCGATAGCGGTGTCACTGAAGCAACGCGGTATCAAGGACTTTGGACGACTCGCCCAGAACGCTCTCGGCCAGTTGCACAAACGCCTTGGTACTCACCGTGCCCAGATGCATCGCCCCACGCAACACATCATCCAGCGAACGCTTGTTGCGCGTCTGCAAGCGAATCTCGCGATCCAGCTCCTGCAACAAAATTACTGCTTTTGCGACCTGCGCCGGGCTGATCTGTGCGCCGCGCAGGGTCGTGACCTTCTGGCTGTCCTTGGCCAGTTTCGCCTGCAACGCCTGATAACGCTCATCGCTCATGCCACCGGCACGGCGTACCAATTCAATGGCGTAATACTCGGCAAACCCCTCGCTGATCCAGGCGCTGCGCTGCTCATCGTTGATCCGCCCAAACACCTGCGCCAACTCGCGCACCAACGCACTGCTGCCGCTCTCGCTGACCAGCGGCAATCGTGTGTTCAGATAAATCGATTCATGCGCGCCGAGACTGCCGCGCCACATCGGATCGTTGGCCCCCACGATCAATAGCTTGGCCGGATGGCGTGGATAAACGGCCTGCACCTGCGGCCAGACGAACGTCAGCAAGGTCAGCACATCCATGCGGCGCATGCCCTGCCCTTGTGGCGAAGCCACTGTGACTTCGGTTTCCCCCAGCCGTGTGCGGCGGCTGCCGAGATGGCCAGCAAGCATCCAGCCGGTCGGGCGGTCGAACAGGCGTGATGGATTATCGATGCGGAATTTGTTCTTGCCGATGCGTGGCCAAGCGGTCTCGATACTCTTCCAGCCCTCGGGCAATTCGAATTGCAGACGCGCGACCAGTTCGATGCCGTCCTGCTGATCGAGTTTGGCCGGCGGCACCAGTTCGTCGCCACGCATCAACGCCCAGGTCGGGGTCATGCGCGTGTCGAAGCTGCCGTTCTTGCGGCCGTGGCTGATGCGTACACGGTATGTCAGGCTGGACTTTTCGCTGGCGGGGCGCCAGACCCCGCGCGCCTGTTTGCCCGGGCTCAGCAGCCACTGGCCGTCAGCCTTGAAGTCGCTGTAATGGCTGCCGTCGCCAAGGTCGAAGTCGAGACTGCGCACCGCTTCGCCCTTGGCGAGGGTCAGGCGCACTTCAGCCTGATCGCTCTGCGGCAACAGGCGCACGTGGTAATCCAGGTCCACTTTCTTAGCTGCCCACACCGGTGCGCTCAGCGCCAGCAGTGCAACCAGCAGCGATCGCTGCAATCCCACAGCCATACACACTCCTTTGTGAAACTTGAACTCTGCGGTTGATTCAGCCCGCGCGGAAAATCAGGTGATCTTCCCAGTCATCTTCCGGCACGCTGCCCTCGGCGAGCATGCGCCCGGATTGGGAGATCCGCTCGTGATGCACTGCATCGCGGTCACCGCTCACCAGGTGGTGCCACGGTGGCAGGTCTTTGCCTTCGCTGACCAGGCGATAACCGCAGGTCGGCGGCAGCCACTTGAATTCTTCGGCCTGGCCCGGGGTGAGCTGGATGCAGTCCGGGACAAACTTGATGCGGTTCGGGTAATCGCTGCACTGACAGGTTTTCAGATCAAGCAGTTTGCAGGCGATGCGCGTGTAATAGACGCTATTGTCTTCTTCATCCTCAAGTTTTTGCAGGCAGCACAGACCACAACCGTCGCACAGCGATTCCCACTCCTCCAGATCGAGTTGATCGAGGGTTTTGCGTTTCCAGAACGGTTCGACTTTGGCGACCATGGCTCAAGCATCAACATCAGGTAGTGAAAAGGCCGCCAGTCTAGTGCCCAAGGCCTTGTGGGCCAAGCGTTGGCGACTGCCGGTAAATCGCACTTGTCAGCCCAATCGCCGCCAAGTAGGGTTTTGCCTCGAATTCATGACTCAAACTTAGCAAGGAATCTCTCGATGAGTGCCAACCCTCGCGTTGCCGATTACGCCATTCACCCGCAATTCACCGACCGCTGGTCACCACGCGCCTTCACCGGTGAAGCGATCGCCGAAGAAACCTTGCTGAGTTTCTTCGAAGCCGCACGCTGGGCACCGTCGGCGTACAACTCGCAGCCATGGCGTTTCCTTTATGCGCGTCGCGATACGCCGAACTGGCAGCGTTACCTGGGTCTGCTCAATGAATTCAACCGCAGCTGGGCGCAGCATGCGTCGGCGCTGGTGATCGTGATTTCGAAAACCACCTTCACCGCACCGGGTGCCAGCGAAGAAACTCCAGCGCTGTGGCACACGTTTGATACCGGTTCGGCATGGGGCCATCTGGCGCTGCAGGCGAGCATCAGCGGCTGGCACACTCACGGCATGGCTGGTTTCGATCAGGAACTGACCCGCAAGGAGCTGAACATTCCAGAAGGTTATGCGCTGCATGCTGCCGTGGCCGTTGGCAAACTGGGCGACAAGGCAACGCTGGCTGAATACCTGCAAGCCCGTGAAGAGCCGAGCCCGCGCCGTCCGCTGAACGAGCTGGCGGCCGAAGGCGACTTCACCCTCTGAGCCACAGCGCAAAACCACTGTAGGAGTGAGCCTGCTCGCGATGAGGCCGTGTCAGTCAACATTAATGCTGTCTGATACACCGCTATCGCGAGCAGGCTCACTCCTACATTTTTTACCGCCGTGTCAGTAGCCGCGATTGAAATCCACTTCCCCGCGCAACGCTTCACCCGCCTGATACGCCTTCAGGTTCTCGACAAACAGCTGCACCATCAACGCCGGTGACGTCGGCGCCGAGCTGTGCCCGGTCAGCAGCAAGCCCCACGCCGTCCAGAACGGATGCCGTTGCGGCAGTGGTTCCTGACGGCAGACATCGATCACCGCGCCGGCCAGATGCCCTTCTTTCAGCGCGTCTACCAGATCCGCATCGACCACCGCGACACCGCGCCCGGCATTGATGAACAACCCGGTCGGTTTGAATTGCTTGAACAGCGCTGCGTCGTAGATATCGTGGGTGTGCTCGGTGTTCGGCAGCAGATTGACCACGTAATCTACCTCGCCGACCAGTCGTGGCAGATCCGCCATCGAACCGACCTCGACAAACGGCGCCTGCTCGCGGGCACTGCTGGCGATGCCGTACAGCTCAACGCCGAACGGTCGCAGGAATTGCGCCACGCTCTGGCCGATGTCGCCCGTACCGACGATCAGCACTTTGCGCCCGACCAGACTCTGGCCGCTGCGGTTGTCCCATTTACGCTCGACCTGACTGACCAGCCGCGCCAGTACTTCGCGCTCATGGCCAAGGATGTAAGTGAGGACGTATTCAGCCATGACCTGACCAAAAATCCCCACCGCCCGGGTCAAGCGATAATCACGGCGCAAGCCATCGGCGAGCAGCGGCGTGATGCCGGCCCAGGTCGACTGCAGCCATTGCGGTTGATGGCCCTGACGCAGCAGGGTCGCCAGTAGATCCGGCTGCCCCAGCCACACTGGGCAGTCGGCCGCCTGACGGGCCAGTTCGGCAGAGTCGCCACTGGTCAGCACTTCGAGTTCCGGCACTGCCTGACGCAGCAGTCGGGCGTATATCGCGTGGTCGTGTTCAGCAATCAGAACGCGCATCTTCAAACCTTTCGCAAACCGTGCAGACGGCCACCGGATTCAGGGCGGCCATCGCGGTAAAAACAGTTCCAGGGTTAACCAAGGCCCAGAACAGGGCCTTGCAGATCAGACCGGATCGTTGCGTCGCAGCAACTCTTCGGGCAAGTGTTCGATGTACTCGTCCTCGGCGGGCGGCATTTGCAGGTGATAACCCTGCTTGTCGAGGTTTTCGAGGACCACGACGATGTCTTCGCTGGCCAGTTTGCGCTCGGGCGAAAGCACCAGATCGAACGAATGTTTCGGTTTGCCGAAGGCCAGCATCAGCGCTTCCGGCACACGTTCCAGCGCGTCACTTTTGAGCACGTAAAGGTACATGCCGCTGCGCTTGGAGCTTTGGTAGATGGAGCAAATACGTTTCAAGGCTGTTCTCCGGCGGTGGCCAGGCTGTCGAGCAGCTTCTGACCCATGAGTTCGCGGCGCCAGCCACGCAACGACTCAGGCAATTGGTAAGGACCCTCGGGGTAGCCGCTTTTGACCAGGGCTTCGAGGGTTTTCTTGCGCAGCATCAGCTCCGGCGCGATGTCGAGTCGCTCAGCTTCGGCCTGACCGAGGGCGCGCAGTTGTTTGATCAACGCAGCGGCTTCGATCGGCAATGGCTCCGGCACGGCAGGCGGCCATTGATCAGGCCCCACACTGCCAGAGCGCTTGATCAGATCAAGCAGAAACTGGCCGTCCTGACGCACGGTACGCGGGTGCATGTCTTCGATTTTGCCCAGTGCAGCAATGTTGTCCGGTTGCGTGCGCGCCAACGGCCACAGCGAATGTTCGCGGACGATACGGTTGCGCGGCAGATCACGGGCGCGTGCTTCGGTTTCACGCCAGGCGCACAGTTCACGCAGGACGGCGAGTTGCGCACGAGAGAGTTTCCACGCCAGTTTGGCCTCGCGGTAAACCTCGTACGGATCGGTTTCGCGGCGCAGGTTGGCGACCAGTTCGGCGCCGTCCTCCAGCACCCAGGCAAATTTGTCGTCGGACAGTTTCGGACGCAGTTGTACGAAAACTTCCGCCAGATGCACGGCATCTTCAGCGGCGTAGCTGATTTGCGTCTCGGACAACGGCCGCTGCAACCAGTCGGAACGGGTTTCGCCTTTCGGCAGTTCGATGCCGAGTACATTTTGTACCAGCCGTGAATAACCCATCGAAAAACCGAGGTTGAGATAGGCGGCGGCCAGTTGCGTATCAAACAGCGGCGCCGGCAAGCTGCCGGTCAGGCGCAACAGCACTTCGAGGTCTTCGCTGCAGGCGTGCAGGACTTTGAGCACCGCCGGGTTTTCCAGCAACGCGGCCAATGGCTGCCAGGCGTTGATGGTCAGCGGATCGATCAGGTAAGCGCGTTTGCCGTCGCCGACCTGCAGCAGGCCGGCAATCGGGTAGAAGGTGTCGACCCGCATGAATTCGGTGTCGAGGGCAACGAAAGGCAACTGCTGCCACTCGGCGCAAAACTGCGCGAGGCTATCGTTGTCGCGAATCCAGTGAATATCGATGGCCACACGGCTCTCCCTTGAAGAATGGCGCGCAGTATATATCGCCGTTGGCGATTTACGCGCCTGCGAAGGGCAAGAGCTGTAACGAAATGTCCTGCCAATTGGCAAGAATAGTCTGACAAAGCAAACAGATGTGCCCGTCTCTGTATGAGGGTGACGGTCAGTCTTTGGCCAGGACGCCGTCGATCACGGCGCCACGGCAGCCGGCGAACATGTCCAGACCCGGCTGATACACCGAGCTCTTCACTTCCAGCAGACCGAGCATCGAGTGGAACAGGTTGTCCTGACTCAGCGGCTTGTCGCGACTCATTTGCAGGCAATGGGTATCGACTGAGTAAGCCTTTTGATAGTTGTCAGAGAACCATGCCAGCATCGCTACGTGTTTCTGTTGCTCCGGCGCCAGCATATAAGGCGTGCCATGCAGGAACAGGTTGTACTCACCCAGCGATTCGCCGTGATCCGACAGATACAGCATGGCGGTATCGACTTTGTCCTGATTGCTGCGCAAGACATCGATCAGGCTCGACAGCACTTGGTCGGTATAGACCAGCGTGTTGTCGTAACCGTTGACGATACTTTCGCGGCTGCAATTGTTCAGTGCATTACTTTCACAAACCGGCGTGAAGTGCTCGTACTCCTTGGGATAGCGCTTGAAGTATTCCGGGCCGTGACTGCCCATCTGGTGCAGAACCAGAACGGTGTCCTTGTCCAGGTGATCGATAAAGCTTTGCAGGCCCTGCAAGAGGATCTCGTCGCGGCATTCGCTGTTGGCACACAGTGTCGGATCCTTCAAGTTGCTGACATCCTGAACCGTCACACGATCACAGGTGCCTTTACAGCCGGACTGGTTGTCACGCCAGATCACGTCAATACCCGCACGTTTGAGCACATCCAGCAGGCCTTCTTCGTTCTTCGCCTTGCTGGCGTCGTAATCCTTGCGGCCCATGTTGGAAAACATGCACGGCACCGATACGGCCGTTTCAGTGCCGCAGGAGTGCACATCGGTAAAGGCAATCAGCCCGGCTTCCTTGTCGAGTTTGGGCGTGGTATCGCGGTCGTAACCGAGGATGCCGAAGTTCTCGGCACGGGCACTTTCGCCCACCACCAATACAGTCAGGGATTTGCGCGGCTGAAGTTTCACAGCGGCATTGCGCTGTGCGTCTTCACCGATCTTGACGAAGGGTTGCTGCGCCGAGACCACCTGCTCACGCAGATAACCGACCGAGGCGCCGATGTAATTGCTCGGCACCAACATCAAACGAATTTCGTGGTGATTGCGAAACAATGAAGACAGGCCCTGATAGTTAGCCAATGCCACGCCACCCATCACCGCTGCCGACGCCACACTCACGATAACTTTACTGAACAACTCGCGGTGCCAGCGACGGTAGTTGACCGGCATCTTCCAAAGCAACAACGACGGCAAAACACCTAACAATAAAATATAAGCAAACAACTTTAAAGACAGCAGATCGCGGACTTCCGTCGCATTGGTTTCGGCAAAGTTACGAAACATGCCCGCATCAATCATCACGCCATATTGGCTCATGAAGTAAGCCACGCCGGCGCTGATCATGAATATCAGCATCAAGACCGGTTTAAGCAGCGGACGGAACGCCAGAAACGTCAGCACGATGTTAAAAGCCGCGAAGATCATCACCCCAAAAGCCACGCGCATGGCGACGCCGTTGCCATCGGCTGCGGTGATGTCAAACAGGTGCTGCCAGAGCACGGCATTGAAGCCGGTCAAAAGAAAGGCACTGGCAATCAACGTCACCCATTCCGGGCGCACGGCTTTTAACTTCAACATAGAGAAGGGCAATTCCTGAAGAGAACAACCTTGGGTAATTATGAAAATTTCGTTTGTGAAAAAATCATTAACTAAGGCATGACAAACTTTAGGCAGGCAATCATCAATTTTTTGTGAAAAAGACGCCAACGATTAGTTGGCTTGCGGGAACTCCGTGAAACTTTGGAAGTATTTGAGAATGGTTCAGCTTTTATTCAGAAAATTTCCTCTGTGGGAGCGAGCCTGCTCGCGAAAGCGTCAGGTCAGTCGATATTTGCGGTGGCTGATACGCCGCTTTCGCGAGCAGGCTCGCTCCCACAGGTGTCTTGTTGGGTTATCGAGTTTTTAAATACTGCTCTGGATTTTCCGGTTTGCCCGCCACATGCAGATCCGCGCCTAATCTCCAGCCCCACTCAAAGGTCTGAAGATGGAAAACTCCCGCGCCACCGCCCGCCCTGCCGTCTGGCTGATGCTTGTCATCGTTCTAGTCGCACTCAACCTGCGCCCTTCGATGGCGGCAGTCGGGCCGCTGCTGTCGGCGATTCGCGACGATATCCCCTTGAGTTTCAGCCTCGCTTCACTGCTGACGATGCTGCCGCTGATGGCAATGGGACTGGCGATGTTTTACGGCATCGCTATCACTCGGCGACTGGGCGAGCATAGAACCGTCCTGCTGTCGCTGCTGATCATTGGATTGGCGACGTTATCGCGGCTGTTCATCGACTCTGCTGCCGAGCTGATTGTCAGCGCGGTGCTGGCCGGAATAGGCATCGCGCTGATTCAGGCGTTGATGCCGGCGCTGATCAAATCGCGTTTCCCGAATCACATGGCGGTGTGCATGGGGCTGTATGTCACGTCGATCATGGGCGGCGCAGCGCTTGCCGCGTCGTTCGCTCCGTTGGTGATGGGGGTAACCGGAAATTGGCGCAGCGGTCTGGCCATCTGGGCGGTGCTCGCGTCGCTTGCGCTGGTGTTCTGGTGGTCGCAACGCCGCAGTCTGTCAGCAACTGCCGCAACAACGACAAGAAAAGATTCGTTCTACAACAATTCCCGCGCCTGGTTACTCGCGATCTTCTTCGGATTGGGCACGGCGTCCTACACCTGTGTGCTCGCCTGGCTCGCGCCGTACTACGTGGAAAAAGGCTGGAGCGAACAAAGCGCCGGGCTGTTGTTAGGATTTCTGACTGCCATGGAGGTGATTTCCGGTCTGGTGGTGCCCGCCATCGCCAATCGCAGCCGCGACCGGCGCTCCGTACTGACGGTGCTACTCGGCCTGATCATCGCCGGTTTCTGTGGGCTGATTCTGAGCCCGCAACACCTCAGCCTCTTCTGGCCATGCTTGTTGGGTCTAGGCATTGGCGGGCTGTTTCCAATGAGCCTGATCGTCTCGCTCGATCATCTCGATAACCCGCAGCGTGCCGGGGGCCTGACGGCTTTCGTGCAAGGCATCGGCTATATGATTGCCGGCCTCTCGCCGTTGATGGCCGGGATTGTTCGCGACCAACTGGGCAGTTTCGAATGGGCGTGGTGGTCGCTGACGGCGGTGATGGTGATCATGCTACTGATGGTGAGGCGCTTCGATCCCCGACATTACGCGCGACACTTTGGCTGATCTGACTGGAGGCTTCTGGCCATGTTTTAGCGCTTTGAAGGCAGACGTCGTGTTGCTAAAACTTTCTGTCCCACAACTGTCCGTGAAATGTCCTACAGGGCTTTGTCCTGGCACCATCGTTCCGTTAGGATCATTCGCACACGTTTGCGCGGATTCGGCGCAAGGAGCACAGCGAGACAGAACGGATGCTGAACAGTAACTTGCTACGAAAGCTCGACATGCAGGATCTCATGGTGTTTATCGCCGTGTATGAACAAAGCAGCGTCACCGATGTGTCGGAAACGCTATTTGTCAGCCAGTCGACCGTCAGTTACTGCCTGAAGAAACTGCGCACCAGTTTTGAAGACGAGTTGTTCATCAATACGCGTACAGGCATGCGCCCCACCTACAAGGCCAGCAGCATGTATGGCCATGTTCAGAAGATCCTCGAGAGCATCAACCTGTGCCACGCCGGCGCGCCGGCCTTCGATCCGACGCTACAAGCTGTCACGTTCAATATCTGTGCACCGGAATACTTCGAGCAATTGATCTTGCCGCGTCTGTTGAAACGTTTCGACTTCGACGATTTGCCGGTGATGGTCAACATGCACAAGTTTGAAACCGACGTGCCGGCCGACGAGTTGCGCGATGGCAGCCTTGATCTGGTGATCAGCTTCGGGCCGAACTTCCATCGCAATCACACCGATCTCAAGTCACGCATGCTGCTTGAGGACGATCTGGTCTGTGTGTTCGACAAGCGCGCCACCCCACTGGAGCCGCGCCTGAGCCTGCAGGCGTTCACCGAACGCCGACATGTGTTCCCGACGCCGTGGACATCGACCACCAACATGGTCGATGGCTGGTTGGCGCGACAGGCGCAGAAGCGCCAGATCGTCGCGCGTTCGAACAGCTACAGCGCGGCGTTGAAAATGATCACCGGCACCGACTTCATCCTCACCCTCCCCCGGCGCATCCAGCGTCTACTGACCAACGAAGCGGTGTTTAACCATTGTGAGGCGCCGAACGGCTTGCCGGGGTTCACACTCGACATGCAATGGAGCCAGAACGCCGATCAGGACAGCGCCAACGTCTGGCTGCGCGAGCAAGTGATCAAGGTGTGCAGCGAACTGCAAGACGCCTGAGTCCTACACGCTGATAGCGGCTTTGCTGTAGGACTCGCGATCAATGTCGACCAATTCGACACACAACTGCACTTCCACCCCGGCCGGCCACTCGCACAGATCCTGCAACACCGCCAGCAAGCTTTGCGACAGCTGCTTCTTGATCTCCGGCGAACGCCCGCTGAGCAGCGCCAGCTTCACGTAAATGAAGGCGCGTTCGCTCATGGCGGTGCCAACCTTGAAGGTCTCGACCTTGACTGCACGGCTTTTGATATCGAACTCCGCTGCAAACTGACCGGATCCCACCAATGTATTGTTGAGCCGGATCAACGCAACATCGGCGTTCAACTGCGGCAGGTTGGCGGTGTATTCCATGTGCAGGTGTGGCATCGGGAGGCTCCAGTCAGTCAGCGGAAAGTTCGTACATATACCACAAGCGGCTCAGCGCATATCCCCGTAGAAGCTGTCGAGTGAAACGAGGCTGCGATCTTTTGATCTTGAGATTCAAAGATCAAAAGATCGCAGCGTGCCGCAGCTCCTACAGGGGGTGTTGATCAGGACGGGGTCACCGGTCGTTCGCTCATGAACTGCTCCAGCCTTGAGCGCAACCAACGCTCGGCCGGATCGCTATCGACATGACTGAGCCAGACCATCGACAAGTCCAGCGTCGGCGTCTTGAACGGAAACGGTTCCTTGAACAGCAACCCGGAAGTCGCCATGGCCGCTGCGGTGTAATCCGGCAGGCTGGCGATCAGGTCGGTGCCGGCCAGCAACGCCGGCAACGCACTGTACTGCGGCACCGACAGCACCACCTGGCGCGTGCGCCCCAACTCCGCCAGCCACTCGTCAGCGAAACCGCTGACATTCGCCGTGTGCGAAACCAGCACGTGTGGCCGTGCGCAATATTCATCAAGGGTCAACGGTGTATCGGACGCATCCGCACGCAGGATGCTCGGCTGAATGTGCCGCAGCAGTTTGCGTTTGGCATTGGCCGGCAGGCCACGGGTCTGGCTGATGCCGACAGTAATGTCACCAGCGGCGAGCAAATCGGGAATCCGCCAGTAATCGACATGCTGCACCACAAACACCACGTTTGGCGCTTCCTGGCGCAAGGCGCGCAACAGCGGCGGCAGCAAGCCGAACTCGACGTCATCGGACAGACCGATGCGAAAAGTCATGGTGCTGACGGCTGGATCGAAATCGCGGGTCAGGCTCAGCGCCACTGACAGCGAGTCCAGCGCGGGTTTGAGGTGGCGGAAGATATCTTCGGCCCGGGCGGTCGGCTCCATGCGATGGCCGACGCGGATGAACAGCGGATCGTTGAGCATCGTGCGCAAGCGGTTGAGCGCCGAACTGATGGTCGGCTGGCCGAGAAACAACTTCTCCGCCGCCCGGGTCACGTTGCGCTCTAGCATCAAGGTCTCGAACACCACCATCAGGTTGATGTCGGCCTTGCGTAGTTCATTGCGGTTCATCCATTGCCCCCCGATCCCCTGACTGAAGGGCAGTGTAGAAAGGTCCGCCGACAACGTCTATGCGGACACGGCTCAGTTGATCGACATTGCCTTCAGGCCGATCGCGAGTTGCCGGCGATCCTGGCCGACGCCCAACTGCTCAGGGCTGATCGCATCGGCGAACTGCAGTTGCACACGCAGCAAACCCTCTTGCGTGATGCGTTGGCGGACAGCCGGAGTGAGCTGCAATTCAAGGCTGTTACCTTCCGGCTTGTCCAGAGTGGTCGCCAGCGCTTCGATGCCGTTGAGCTTGATCACCACGCGCTGACGCAAATGCCCCGGCGCCAGGAACGCCGTGGTCTCAAGATGCAGGGTGCGGGCCGAATCGTTCACTCGCATGGCCATTTCCGCTTCGGCACCGCTGGACCAGACGCCCCAGGTTTCAGCATCCGACCAGCCTCGCGCGAGATAGTCCTTGCCCACAGCGCCATAGCTGAACTGCGCTGTTTCTCCAGAGACGAACTCAGGCACCAGCTTTTGTGGCGTCTGGTCGACGGGCACCTGAACGCATTCACGGCAATTTTTCCAGCCCGGCGCCAGCACTGTGAATCCGTCGATACGGGTGAACAGATCCGCTTCGGTATTGACGGTCGAAACCGCCTGCAGCAACGCCCGATCACCGAGCAGGTACAACGAATCCGCATCATATTGACCCGAAGCCAACATCGTGCGGCTGTGCTCATCAGCAATCTCCCACTGATCCTTGCCCATCCGTCCCAGATAGACAGCATCGGTCGCCAGCCCATGTGTTGCAGCGAATGCGGCGACATTCATCCACTCCGGTGACAGGTTCTGAGGAAGGATCCAACGGATCTTCTGATAATGCGCCGCAGCATTTTTCCAGAACGGGTCGACAAAAGGTGTCTTCCATTGGGTGCTTGACTCGACCATCAACTGCTTGCGCACCAAAGACCAGCCGCTGTGCGTATCCGCGACTTGAACCGTCAGCGCCACAGCCATCAGCAAGGTTGCCACACGCGGTTTATTGGCGCGTACCACCAGAAAAATGATCAACAGAATGAACGCATAATAAACCGGCCAGAACATCCGTCCCGAGGCTCGAAAGATATTGGCGATGGCTATTATCTTTTCCGGTAAGGGATAGCTGAAATTCGCGCCAGCAAAGGCAATGTTGTTGGAAACCGCGAATACCGTCAGCCCGGCAAGCGCGATCAGCAGTAGCCAGTGTCGACGCAATGACCGCTCCAACCCGGTTTGCCCCTGCAGCCACCCGACCCACCCACAGACGGCCAGCAATAACAGCCCCAGTCCGAGATAACTGAACCCTTCCGTATCCCCCAGACCGCCGGGTAGATCCTTGAGGATGTATGACCAATGATTGGGGCTGAACAGTGTCAACACATTGGCTCGGTACAAGCCGAATCCGTCGGAGATCGCATCGGAACCATTGACGGAAAAATACCCCGCTTGCCAGCAGCAAAAACTCACCAGAGCAAACAACAAAATCAGTTCACCGCCTGCTTCGCGCAAGCTGATTCTGGCTTTGAAATGACGGGTGATCAGATCGGCCAGCCAAAGCAGCGCGACCATGGCCAGGAAATACGCATGAATCAACGCGGTGCACGCCAGCAAAGCCCCCCAGGCCAACCGTCGCCGCTGGTCCTCAGGGCGCAAGGCCAGGTATAAGGCGGCCAGAATCAGGAAGTGTCCGGCCAGCGACAAATGTGTCGGCATGCGGATGATCATCGGCGGAGCAAACAGGAAAAGTGCACAACCCAATGCCCGCAAAGCGACGTTGGAGGTGATAAGCCCCAATAATTTCCAGCCAAACCACGCTTGCAGGACAAAACAGGCGAGGAACCAGATTCCGAAATACTGAAATGTCTGCGGAAGCAACGCAGCAAGTGGCTTGAACAACAATGCCAGCAGCGGATTGGAGTCGGAAAAGATCAGGCCGTTGCTCAGTTCAAGTCCGTATGTCGGGTTCAGGCCGACCGGAAACGTCCACGGCGCCTGACGGAAAAACGCCCATCCCAGATAGTGCGTCGCCGGATCGCCCTGCCCCAGCCAGGCAATGTTCTGCGGGTCGAGCGCTCGAGGGCCAACGACGATAAAGAAAGCCAATACGCCGATCATCAACGGCAAAAGAGTGACAGCCAGGCGCCTTGTGAAATCCTTCATCGATACGTCCAGAAATTATGCAAGACAAAGGTGAAGGCCGGGATAGTCAGTGCCACCGCGACAATCCCCAACAGGTAATTCAATCCGGCCATCTGCGCCGCCCAGGCAACAAACATTGCCAATAGAAAGCCGCACGTCGACACCAGCAGAAAACGCAGCAAGGTTTTGCCATGCAACCGAGCCGAGAAACTCCAGGTGGTATTGATCAGATAGGACACGACGGTCGCCACGGCGAACGCCACGCCGTTGGCAATCGGTGGCTGCGGACTGATGAAGTTGATGAACAGCACCGCGACCAGCGCGTGCAAAGCCGTGACGAACAAACCGGTCACGGCAAAGCGCAAACCGCGCTGGATCAGCACTGATTTTTCGGTTGAGGTCACGGTTTTTGCGCCAGCACGAACACACTCAAACCGGCCAGACGGTTCCTGCCCATCAACGGCAGTTCAAGGCGGCACAAGGTTTTCAGTGTGCGGTTCACCAGCGGGTGATGACGCTTGAGTTGCGAGCGCGGCGCCTGCGTTTGCGAGCCCTGTGGCAACAACCGTAACGCCGCTGCGATCGGGAACACCGCACCAAAATAATAAGCGCCGCGTTGCACCGTCAGACCGGCAGCGCGGGCCAGTGTTTCGAATTGCGCCAAGGTGTAGCGGCGCTTGTGTTCAAGGAAGTCGTCATGCCCGCTCCAGAGGAACTGGAACGCCGGCACCGTCATCAGAAAACGGCTGCCGGAAGGCACTTTATCGACGTACATCTTGAGTAGGCCGCGGTCATCGTCAACATGCTCCAGCACGTCCATCAGCAGCACCAGATCGGCATCTATTGTTTCTATCCCGCGGCGGTAGTGCACCGGTTTGCCAGCGGTTGTCGCGCTTGAATCGGCCGGATAGCTGATATCGACGCACCATGCCTCCTGCGCGTCGGTATGAGTCAGCAGATGGTGGGAGAAAAACCCGGAGCCGGCACCCACGTCGAGAATTCGCCTGATCGGCACACTCCCCAGCAGACGCGTGGTTGCCGCCGCTTTGGAGCAGTAATACCAATGCTCGTTGATGCTGTCGCCGAGGATGTCGGTTTCCTTGAGATCCATGTTTCAGTCCTTCGGGTCGTAGACGCGACGTACCAGAAAAACCGGTCGGCGTTTCGCTTCAATGTAAGTACGGCCCAGATATTCACCGAGCACGCCAATGCCGATCAATTGCAAACCTCCGAGAAACGTCACGGCGACCATCAGTGAGGCGTAACCGGGCAAATCGATGCCCGAGACCAACGTGCGCACGACAATGAAAATCGCAAAGGCAAACGACACCAGCGAGACCAGCGCGCCCACATACGTCCAGACTCGCAGCGGTTCAGTACTGAAACTGGTGATGCCTTCCAAAGCGAAGTTCCACAGCCGCCAGCCGTTGAATTTGCTCTGCCCGGCCACGCGCTCGGGGCGCTCGTAATCGACATGAGTGGTGCGAAAGCCGACCCAGGCAAACAGGCCTTTCATGAAGCGCCGGGATTCGGGCAAGGTCAGCAACGCATCGACCACGCAGCGATCCATCAGGCGGAAGTCGCCGACATTTTCCGGCAGAGGCTGTTCGGCAATTCTGTTGTGCAGGCGATAGAACCAGTGGGCGGACTTCTGTTTGGCCCAGGTGTCGCTGCGGCGGCTGACGCGGTGGCCGAGTACGACTTCATAGCCTTCGCGCCAGCGGTCGATCATCTGCAGGATGACTTCCGGCGGATCCTGCAGATCCGCATCGATCGGCACGACGATCTGCCCGGTCGCCATCTGCAAACCGGCGGAGAGCGCCGCCTCTTTACCGAAATTGCGGCTCAGATCGACGATACGCAGGCGCGCATCCTGCTGCTGATGCTCAAGCAAAAGCTCAAGCGTGGCATCGGTGCTGCCGTCGTTGACGAATACCAGCTCAAGACCGATCAGCGTCTGCTTTCGAAAGACTTCATCGATGCGCAGCAGAAACGTTTTCAGGCTGTCTTCTTCGTTAAAAACGGGGACCACCAGCGATAACGTCACCTGCCCGGCCTGTTGCGTTCCGTGCTCAGTCAAAGGAGTGCTCTTTTTATAGTGTTTGTTCGGTCATCGAACTATTTCCGATGCCATGAGCCGTCCCGTATTAAGCAGTAGCGTCGCCGGTGTTGCAAGCGTCAGGCGGCGTCATATTGGCCAATCCAGAGGCCTATTGCTGCGCTCTAGCTCGCGGCTCTCGGAAACAATTGCCAACGATTGGATACAAATGTCCGATAGCCAAAAAAACCGCCTGCGCTAGGCTTGCGTCGATGCGCCAAACAGGCGGTCGCACTAATAAATCGCATGGAGCGAACTGAATGTATTTCGAGATTTACAGGCAATCCAGAGGCACCCCCAGCACTGGCAAGGGGCAATGGCGATGGAGGCTGCGCGCGGGCAATCACGAGACCATCGCCAGTGGCGAGTCATATGTGAACAAGGCGGATTGCATGCATGTGATCGAGTTGATCAGAGCCGTGCACGGCGATACCCCGGTGAAGGAAATTTAATCGCGTGAGCCGATGCGGAGCTGCGTCCTACAGCCGCGTCCTTTTTTCAGCGAACGACTGACGAGCCATTTCTGCGCGCCTACGCTCATCGACGTATGGGGTGATTCAGCCCTGTTTCGCCGCATCAATTGAACTAAAAAGGAGCCACAGAAATGGCGAGAGACAAAGCGAAAGACGACAAGCACTTCAACTGCACGCAAGAACACGAAGCTGATTATGTCGCCAGCCTCTACCCGCACGCCAAGGACGAAGTGAAAAACTTCCTGGCTACCGCTTGCATGGACAAGTCGCTGCATGACTCGACACATAAGGATGTGTATGAATTGATCAAACTGAAGTTGGGGCACTCGCAGCCGTGAATGGCTAGGGCGCGGGGTGATGTAGCCTTGCGCAAATGAAGAAGCCCCACGGCTAAAGGCCCGTGGGGCTTTTGCTTGTGTCAGGTCAGGATCGAGATGGCTGGCTGGCACATGCCTTTCGAACTCTAAAAACTCATGAAATCCCAGAAACGAAAAAGCCCCGTAGATTTTCATCTACGGGGCTTTTTCTATGTAATGGCGGAGAGATAGGGATTCGAACCCTAGGTACCGGTGAAGGTACAACGGATTTCGAATCCGTCCCATTCGGCCACTCTGGCATCTCTCCAACGGCGCGCATCATAACAACACTTTTACCGAAAGCAAACCCTCTTTCGAAAATTTCTCCGTGCTATCAGATGCTTGCGTCGATTAAAGCGGTACGCCCAGACGATTGGCGACTTCTTCGTAGGCTTCGATAACGTCACCGAGGCCCTGGCGGAAGCGGTCTTTGTCCATCTTCTTCTTGGTGTCCTTGTCCCACAGACGGCAGCCGTCCGGGCTGAACTCGTCGCCGAGGACGATGGAACCGTCGCTGAACACGCCGAATTCAAGCTTGAAGTCGACCAGCAGCAAGCCAGCATCGTCGAACAGCTTGGTCAGGACTTCGTTGACCTTGAGCGACAGTTCTTTCATGCGAACCAGTTGCTCGGCGGTGCCCCAACCGAATGCCACGACGTGGGATTCGTTGATGAACGGGTCGCCCTTGGCGTCGTCTTTCAGGAACAGCTCGAAGGTGTAGGGGTTGAGCTTCAGACCTTCTTCGACGCCCAGACGCTTGACCAGGCTACCGGCGGCGTAGTTACGCACGACGCACTCGACCGGGATCATGTCGAGCTTCTTGACCAGGACTTCGTTGTCGGCCAGCAGTTTGTCGAATTGGGTCGGTACGCCGGCCGCTTCGAGTTTCTGCATGATGAAGGCGTTGAACTTGTTGTTGACCATGCCTTTGCGGTCGAGCTGCTCGATGCGCTTGCCGTCGTACGCCGAGGTGTCGT
>NZ_JBIUVX010000003.1:144087-235372 GCF_044743175.1 Pseudomonas sp. NPDC087690 | reverse complement strand
GTCTAACCAGATTGTTTGGGTTTATATGGTCATGTGAAGAAGAGCATACGGTTGTTTCCTTGGCAGTCAGTTGCTATTAAAGACGTGGTAGCCTGCGAAAAGCTTCGGGGAGTCGGCAAACAGACTTTGATCCGGAGATGTCTGAATGGGGGAACCCAGCCATCATAAGATGGTTATCTTGTACTGAATACATAGGTGCAAGAGGCGAACCAGGGGAACTGAAACATCTAAGTACCCTGAGGAAAAGAAATCAACCGAGATTCCCTTAGTAGTGGCGAGCGAACGGGGACTAGCCCTTAAGTGGCTTTGAGATTAGCGGAACGCTCTGGAAAGTGCGGCCATAGTGGGTGATAGCCCTGTACGCGAAAATCTCTTAGTCATGAAATCGAGTAGGACGGAGCACGAGAAACTTTGTCTGAATATGGGGGGACCATCCTCCAAGGCTAAATACTACTGACTGACCGATAGTGAACTAGTACCGTGAGGGAAAGGCGAAAAGAACCCCGGAGAGGGGAGTGAAATAGATCCTGAAACCGTATGCGTACAAGCAGTGGGAGCCCACTTTGTTGGGTGACTGCGTACCTTTTGTATAATGGGTCAGCGACTTATTTTCAGTGGCGAGCTTAACCGAATAGGGGAGGCGTAGCGAAAGCGAGTCTTAATAGGGCGTCTAGTCGCTGGGAATAGACCCGAAACCGGGCGATCTATCCATGGGCAGGTTGAAGGTTGGGTAACACTAACTGGAGGACCGAACCGACTACCGTTGAAAAGTTAGCGGATGACCTGTGGATCGGAGTGAAAGGCTAATCAAGCTCGGAGATAGCTGGTTCTCCTCGAAAGCTATTTAGGTAGCGCCTCATGTATCACTGTAGGGGGTAGAGCACTGTTTCGGCTAGGGGGTCATCCCGACTTACCAAACCGATGCAAACTCCGAATACCTACAAGTGCCGAGCATGGGAGACACACGGCGGGTGCTAACGTCCGTCGTGAAAAGGGAAACAACCCAGACCGTCAGCTAAGGTCCCAAAGTTATGGTTAAGTGGGAAACGATGTGGGAAGGCTTAGACAGCTAGGAGGTTGGCTTAGAAGCAGCCACCCTTTAAAGAAAGCGTAATAGCTCACTAGTCGAGTCGGCCTGCGCGGAAGATGTAACGGGGCTCAAACCATACACCGAAGCTACGGGTATCATCTTCGGATGATGCGGTAGAGGAGCGTTCTGTAAGCCTGTGAAGGTGAGTTGAGAAGCTTGCTGGAGGTATCAGAAGTGCGAATGCTGACATGAGTAACGACAATGGGTGTGAAAAACACCCACGCCGAAAGACCAAGGTTTCCTGCGCAACGTTAATCGACGCAGGGTTAGTCGGTCCCTAAGGCGAGGCTGAAAAGCGTAGTCGATGGAAAACAGGTTAATATTCCTGTACTTCTGGTTATTGCGATGGAGGGACGGAGAAGGCTAGGCCAGCTTGGCGTTGGTTGTCCAAGTTTAAGGTGGTAGGCTGGAATCTTAGGTAAATCCGGGATTCTAAGGCCGAGAGCTGATGACGAGTGTTCTTTTAGAACACGAAGTGGTTGATGCCATGCTTCCAAGAAAAGCTTCTAAGCTTCAGGTAACCAGGAACCGTACCCCAAACCGACACAGGTGGTTGGGTAGAGAATACCAAGGCGCTTGAGAGAACTCGGGTGAAGGAACTAGGCAAAATGGCACCGTAACTTCGGGAGAAGGTGCGCCGGTGAGGGTGAAGGACTTGCTCCGTAAGCTCATGCCGGTCGAAGATACCAGGCCGCTGCGACTGTTTATTAAAAACACAGCACTCTGCAAACACGAAAGTGGACGTATAGGGTGTGACGCCTGCCCGGTGCCGGAAGGTTAATTGATGGGGTTAGCTAACGCGAAGCTCTTGATCGAAGCCCCGGTAAACGGCGGCCGTAACTATAACGGTCCTAAGGTAGCGAAATTCCTTGTCGGGTAAGTTCCGACCTGCACGAATGGCGTAACGATGGCGGCGCTGTCTCCACCCGAGACTCAGTGAAATTGAAATCGCTGTGAAGATGCAGTGTATCCGCGGCTAGACGGAAAGACCCCGTGAACCTTTACTATAGCTTTGCACTGGACTTTGAATTTGCTTGTGTAGGATAGGTGGGAGGCTTTGAAGCGTGGACGCCAGTTCGCGTGGAGCCATCCTTGAAATACCACCCTGGCAACTTTGAGGTTCTAACTCAGGTCCGTTATCCGGATCGAGGACAGTGTATGGTGGGTAGTTTGACTGGGGCGGTCTCCTCCTAAAGAGTAACGGAGGAGTACGAAGGTGCGCTCAGACCGGTCGGAAATCGGTCGTAGAGTATAAAGGCAAAAGCGCGCTTGACTGCGAGACAGACACGTCGAGCAGGTACGAAAGTAGGTCTTAGTGATCCGGTGGTTCTGTATGGAAGGGCCATCGCTCAACGGATAAAAGGTACTCCGGGGATAACAGGCTGATACCGCCCAAGAGTTCATATCGACGGCGGTGTTTGGCACCTCGATGTCGGCTCATCACATCCTGGGGCTGAAGCCGGTCCCAAGGGTATGGCTGTTCGCCATTTAAAGTGGTACGCGAGCTGGGTTTAGAACGTCGTGAGACAGTTCGGTCCCTATCTGCCGTGGACGTTTGAGATTTGAGAGGGGCTGCTCCTAGTACGAGAGGACCGGAGTGGACGAACCTCTGGTGTTCCGGTTGTCACGCCAGTGGCATTGCCGGGTAGCTATGTTCGGGAAAGATAACCGCTGAAAGCATCTAAGCGGGAAACTTGCCTCAAGATGAGATCTCACTGGAACCTTGAGTTCCCTGAAGGGCCGTCGAAGACTACGACGTTGATAGGTTGGGTGTGTAAGCGCTGTGAGGCGTTGAGCTAACCAATACTAATTGCCCGTGAGGCTTGACCATATAACACCCAAGCAATTTGCATGCTCCGAGCTGAAAAGCGAGAGAGACCAGATTGCGGTGTGTGAAGACGAAATGAACCGAAAGTTCGATGTTCACAAAACACCTGCTGTCACATACCCAATTTGCTGAAGCGAGGCCATAAGGCCACGACTCAGTACCCGAATTTCTTGACGACCATAGAGCGTTGGAACCACCTGATCCCATCCCGAACTCAGCAGTGAAACGATGCATCGCCGATGGTAGTGTGGGGTTTCCCCATGTGAGAGTAGGTCATCGTCAAGATTAAATTCCGAAACCCCAATTGCGAAAGCAATTGGGGTTTTGTTTTAGTAGAAACATCCGTTTTTGCTGGCCTGTTACCGTGTTGACAGGTCAGATACAGAATTTCTTGACGACCATAGAGCGTTGGAACCACCTGATCCCATCCCGAACTCAGTAGTGAAACGATGCATCGCCGATGGTAGTGTGGGGTTTCCCCATGTGAGAGTAGGTCATCGTCAAGATTAAATTCCGAAACCCCTGTCTGCTAACGCAGACAGGGGTTTTGTCATTTCAGTGCCTGCCAAAACCGAACGTCAAACTGCTTTGCGTGCCCTGCTCATGCGTCGTGCCAGCCATTTGCGCCACCAGATATAAACGCCAGTCCCCGACAACCCCGCAATCAAAAGCCCTAGTACCGCGATCATCACCTGCCCGGTAACACCAATGATCCGACCTCCGTGTATGGGCAACTGCAACCGGTAAAACTGTTCCCCCAACGTTCCCTGTCCAGCGATCTCCTGCCCTAGCAATCGCCCATCCGTACCATGAAAGAACAACCAGGATTTACCATGAGCGTCTGTGTCGTGTTGACCAAATCCTGCACCGTAAAAGTTGTATTCAAAGCTGTAGTACAACTCCCCGATCCCAGCTGTCAGTCCTAACCTTTTTCCCTCCTGTAATGCCCTCTCGTATGCCTGTTGATAACTCAACTGCGTTATCCCAAGCTCACCCACAGGCATCCGCCCTCGTGCCTCATAGACGCTCGGTTCGATCGATGAAAACAACGACACAGCAGGCTTGAACACCTGACTCGGCAAGTTCATCGCCACACTGCTGACAGCGATTGGCAGCAATAAAAGCCACAACCACAACCCACCGGCGCGATGCAGGTCGAAGTTCAGCCGATACGCATGCCCACCCTTGATCTTCCAGGCCGCCGACCACTTCTTCCAGAACGGCTTGCCACGCGGTAACGTCAGCCACAAAGCGATGAAACAATCGATCATCCAGGCGATGGCTACCAATCCCATCAGCCACAACCCCCAATTGCCTGGCAATGTCAGGTTGTAGTGGAACTCGAGGATAAACGGGACAAAGTTTTCCCGCTGAAAACAGCATTCCCCCCAGTAACGCTGCCCCTTCTGTTCAGCGTTCACCGGATCCAGATAGAACACCTGATTACGTTCATCAAACGGCTTGCCGGTCGTTGGGTCATTGCGCGGAACCGCCGCCAGCAATGCCGTATTCCCCGCCTCATGCGGATACTCCATATACCAGACCTGCAGCTTCGGATGTGCAGCTTGCAGCGCATCAACCAGCTCGCCCGGTGGCAATCGTAAGCCCTGCGCCGAGGCGCTATAAAACTCGGGATTCAACCACTCATCCAGCTCATGGTTGAACGCAAGAATGCTCCCGGTGATTCCCGCCAGCAGTAAAAATACCGCGATGGCCAAGCCGATATAGCGATGCAACAAAACCAGAAATGCGCGCATGAAAAATTTTCCTTCAAATACGACAAAGCCAGCCCCTGACATTCAGGGGCTGGCTTTTTTATGCACAGGACAAAAGGTTTAGAACTGGTAGCTGACGGTCGCCGCGACGTTGCGCTCTTCACCCAAATAGCAGAAGTTCAGACTGGCGCAGGACGCCACATAGGACTCATTGGTCAGATTGTTCGCGTTCAGGCGAACGTCAACGCCCTTCAACCCGACCTTGCCCAGGTCGTAGCCAATCGAGGCGTCGAACAATGTGTAGGACGGCACCTTCAGGGTGTTCTCCGCATCCGCCCAGCTGTATCCGACATACCGCACGCCACCGCCCAGGCGCAGGCCATCAAGTGCCGCGCTGTCGAATTTGTAGTCAGCCCACAACGAGGCCATGTGTCGCGGTGCCTGCGTCGGCGAGTTGCCCTTGTTCTCGATCACATCGGTCGGCGTGCTCAACGTGCTGACCATCGACTTCGAATACTCGATGTCGGTGAAGGTGTAGCTGCCGAGGACTTTGAGGTTGTCGGTCAACTGCATGTGCGCTTCCAGCTCCAGACCTTGCGAGCGGACAGCGCCGACAGCGCGATAGAAGTTTTCCTGCGGAAGCTTGGTCGCCAGGTTCTCCTGATCAATGCGAAACAGCGATGCAGTGAACAGATTGTCAGTGCCCAGTGGTTGATACTTCAGGCCGACTTCCCATTGCGTGCCATCGGTAGGTGCCAGCGGGTTCCCGGCGCTGTCGGCGTAGGAGTTAGGGTTGAACGACTCGGAATAGCTGATGTACGGCGCCAGACCGTTATCGAACAGGTAGAGCGCGCCGGCACGGCCAGTGAGTTTGGTGCGGCGGTCGTTGATCTCTGTCCCCTCAGGGCGCCCTGCTTCGGCAATGCGGTTTTCATCGGATGTCTCGACCCAGTCCTGACGCAGGCCCAGCGAGAAGCGCCATTTGTCCATCTCGATCAGGTCTTGCAGGTAAACCCCGGTCTGCTCCAGGCGCCGCAGGTAACTGGTATCGCCATACATATCGATCGCTGAGTTGCCGTACACCGGGTTGAACGCATTGATCGGTGCGAGCCCGCCGCTGGTCCAGTCGACCACGGTTTTACGCCGCTGATAATCCGCGCCCATCAACACCGTGTGTTTAGTCGCACCCGTGAAAAATTCAGCCTGAAGCATGTTGTCGACAATGAACGCATGCAGCCGCTCATCACCGCCGGTGTAGTAGCGATTCAACTCGTTGCTGGTTGGCGTGGTCCAGCCATAAGCGTAGACCTGATCCATGTTCACTTTGGAGTCGAGGTAGCGGAAGTTCTGCCGTGCAGTGAAGACATCGTTGAAGCGATGTTCGAACTGATAACCGAACGACTGCTGATCACGCGAGTAACCGTCAATCCCCGGCTCACCTTCGAAGAAATGCGGTGAGAGGCGGTTGCCATTGCGTTGATGAATCGTGCCATCGGCTGGCACACCACCGTGATAGCCACCGTCCGGGTCGTGCTGCAGATACGCCTGCAATGTCAGCGATGTGTCTTCACTGAAATCGATACTCAACGTCGGTGCCAGGGCGAAGCGTTTTTCCTTGTTGTGGTCAAATTGCGTGTCGGACTGATCCGACAACCCGGTCAGACGATAGGCAATGCGCTTGTCGTCATCGATCGGGCCGCTGAAGTCAAAACCAACCCCGCGCTGACCCTGCGTGCCGACCGTGGCCTGCACTTGATGGTAAGCCTCATACAGCGGTTTTTTGCTGGTCAACGCCACCAGGCCGCCCGGCGAACTGCGACCGTATAGAACCGACGACGGGCCTTTGAGAATGTCCACACGCTCAAGGAAATATGGATCGACCTGCATGGTGCTGTAAGTGCCGCTGTCGCCCATCGACTTGAGGCCGTCGAGGTAAATGTTGTCCACCGAGCCGTCATTGAAGCCGCGCATAGCGACATAGTCATAACGGTGAGTTGCGCCATACGGATTGGTCAGCACACCGGGTGTGTAGCGCATCGCCTGCGAGACCGTCTGCGAGCCCTGGTCGTCCATTTGCTCGCGAGTAACCACGGACACACTTTGCGAAGTTTCCAGCAGCGCGGTACTGGTTTTGGTGGCGATCTGACTGTGGGTGGCGTTGTAGCCGTCCATGTTGCCCAGCGCGTTACCGAGGGCGAAGCCTTTGATGTCGGTGGTGGGCAGGGCCAGTGCATCGCTTTGCGCGACCGACCGCAAGGTGTAGCTGCTGCCATCCAGACTGATCGCTTCCAGTCCGGAGCCGCCGAGCAAATGACTCAATGCCTGATCAGTCGAATACTCACCCTGTACGCCTGGCGATTGCCGTCCCTGAGTTTGTTGCGGAGTCATCGCCAGGGTGATGCCAGCCTGACGCGCGAATTGATTCAGCGCTTCACCCAATGGACCCGCAGCGATGTTGTAACGATGGCCGACTTCAGTGTTAACAGTGCCGGCAGCCACGCTCAGGCTCGGCAACACCGCCACACCCAGCGCGGTAGAGAGCAGCGCTGCTCGAACGGCATGACGCAAAACACGCGATTCGCCGGTGAATTTCGGAGAGTTCTTACAGGTGGCGGGGACAGTCATTGTGGGTTTCCGTAGGAAGTCGCAAACGCTTGAGTTGAAGTGCTTACTGACTAAGCCGGACAGTCTGCGAAAACCCGCCAGAATAATTTCACACGACATGTTCCAGGGTCACCCACCAGCGGGTGCGATAGCGCAATTTCACCGGCAACGTCTGCGGCAGGATGGCCAACAGCTTGTCGGTGTCTTCGAGGCGGAACACGCCGGACAGACGCAAGTCGGAAACGTCCGAAGCGCAGGTCAGAAAGCCCTGACGATAACGTCCGACTTCGCTGAGGAAATCACCGAGGCGCATATTGCGTGTGACGATCAAGCCATCGACCCAAGCGCCAGCGTCCATGTCCGGCGTCGGGGCCGGGCGGACCTGATGATGGTCGATCAGATAACTCTGCCCGGCGAGTGCCTGTACCGAAGTGCTGCCGGAAAGGATCGCAACCTCACCATGGGTGACGCTGAGCCGAGTGCAGTCATGTTCCTGACGCAAAATGAAGCGGGCATCGACGGGCTCATAAGCCCCGTGACGATCTTGTACGCGCAGCGGCCGATCAGACGGCGCGCCCTCGTCGGAGCCACCACACGTGACAATGATCTCGCCACGGGTCAGTTGGATCAGCCGCTGCTGCGCGGTGTAATCCAGATCCACGGCGCTGGCGGTGTTGAGTTCGATGCGCGTGCCGTCCGGTAGCTGGAAGCCGCGCCGCTCGCCAGTCGCTGTGGCGTAATCGGCACGCCATTGCTGCCACGCAGCCGTGTCCTTGGCCAACCAAGCGGCGGAGCCCATCAGCAATGCGCCAGACAACAACTTCAAAGCCTGTCGCCGACCCAAACCCTGTGCGCCGTTTTCCAGGGTATTGAATGCCACTTGCGCACCGGGCACCGCGCGAAGGTTACTGCTCAACTCGGCTTGCAGCGACTGCACCCGTTGCCAGGCCAGTTCATGCTCGTGGTGTTCGGCACGCCACTGCTCACACTGGCGATTCAACCTCGAATTGCCATGGTTATTGCGCAAGCGCAACAGCCAATGGATGGCTTGCTTGACCACTTGCTGCTGCGGCTCGCCGCGACGTCCGAGAGACACGTTATCCACAGGCATCAGCTTTCGTACCGCAGTACGTAGCAGTGATACAGCGCATCAGCGACGTAGCGTTCCACTGAGCGCAGCGACAAACCCATCTGTTCGGCGATCTGCTTGTGGGTCAACCCTTCGCACTGCGCCAACAGAAAGGCCTGACGCACTTTCGGTTTCAGTCCTTCAAGCATGCGCGCGATGCTCTCCAGCAGTTCGATCACCAGTGCGCGGGCTTCGGCACTCGGCGTTTCGGCTTCGGGTAGATGTGCGATGGTTTCCAGATAGGCGCGTTCGATTTCCTCGCGGCGCCAGTGATCAATCACCAGGCCGCGAGCGACGGTACGCAGAAAGGCGCGGGGCGTTTTGAGTTCGAGGCGTTCGGTGCGTTGCAACAGGCGCACGAAGGTGTCCTGTGCCAGATCTGCTGCATCCGCTGCATTGCCCAACCGCACGCGCAGCCAAGCGTTGAGCCAGCCGTGATGACTACTGTAAAGCGCCTGTACTGCAAACTCAGGTGAGGACATGAACGCGAACGTCACAAATGATAATTACTCGCATTGTCATCAAGGGTTACAGAATTTGCAACTGCCGTTGATGCGACCGTCGTAAAAAACCGGTTATCAGCCGCTCTAGCGCGCCGTTCGGCGGGAATCTGCCAGAAATTCCATCCATTTCCCCCACGACCCTAAGATTTCTCCGAAACGTGCCGACAGACTGGTGAGACATGCGTGCACCAAAGTAGAGCGGCCAGAAGAACGCTGCCTGCGCTGTACATGGAATGTTGCATCCGGAACGCATCCCCACTTTTGGCATAAGAAGTCCCATGAAATGAATCTCAAGTTCAGCCATAAAATCCTGTTGGCCGCCTCGGGCGTCGTGGTCCTGGCGTTCGCGCTGTTCACCCTCTACAACGACTATCTGCAGCGAAACACCATTCGCCAGAACCTCCAGTCCTCTGTGCAGCAGGCCGGTGATCTGACCGCCAGCAGCGTGCAGAACTGGATGAGCGGGCGGATTCTGGTGCTGGAAAACCTCGCGCAGAACGTTGCCCATCAGGGCAAGGACGCCGACTTCCCGGGTCTGGTCGATCAACCGGCCTTCACCTCGAATTTCCAGTTCACCTACGTCGGTCAGGCCAACGGTGTATTCACCCAGCGCCCTGACGCGAAGATGCCGGACGGCTACGATCCGCGTCAGCGCCCTTGGTACAAGCAAGCCGTTGTGGCTGACAAAACCATGCTGACGCCGCCGTACATGGCCGCTGTCGGCGGGCTGGTAGTGACCATCGCCATGCCGGTGAAAAAGAACGGCGAGCTGCTCGGCGTGGTTGGTGGTGACTTGAGCCTGGAAACCCTGGTGAAGATCATCAACTCGGTTGACTTCGGCGGCCTCGGCCACGCGTTCCTGGTCAGCGCCGACGGTCAAGTGATTGTCAGTCCGGACAAAGATCAGGTCATGAAAAACCTGAAAGACATCTACCCGAACACCAGCGTACGCATCGAGAAGGGCAACCAGAACGTCGTGCTCAACGGCCAGGAACGCATTCTGTCGTTCACCCCGGTCAGCGATCTGCCGAATGCGCAGTGGTACATCGGTCTGTCGATCGATCGCGACAAAGCCTACGCCGCACTCAGCCAATTCCGCACCTCGGCACTGATCGCGATGTTTGTCGCTGTCGGCGCGATTGCGCTGCTGCTCAGCCTGTTGATCAACGTGCTGATGCGTCCGCTGACCACCATGGGCCGCGCGATGCAGGACATCGCTCAGGGCGAGGGCGACCTGACCCGTCGTCTGGTGGTTGAGAGCAAAGATGAGTTCGGCGAGCTGGGCAGTGCGTTCAACCAGTTCGTCGAGCGAATTCATGCGTCGATTTCCGAAGTGTCTTCGGCGACTCGCCATGTACATGACCTGTCGCAACGGGTGATGGCGTCGTCCAACGCCTCGATCGTCGGTTCTGACGAACAAAGCGCGCGCACCAACAGCGTCGCTGCGGCGATCAACGAACTGGGCGCCGCTACTCAGGAAATCGCCCGCAACGCCGCCGATGCTTCGCAACACGCCAGCGGCGCCAGTGAGCAGGCCGATGATGGGCGTCAGGTGGTCGAGCAGACGATCCTGGCGATGACCGAGCTGTCGCAGAAGATCAGCCTGTCGTGCACGCAGATCGAAACCCTCAATGCCAGCACCGACAACATCGGCCACATCCTCGATGTGATCAAAGGCATCTCGCAACAGACCAACCTGCTGGCACTCAACGCCGCGATCGAAGCGGCGCGTGCCGGTGAAGCCGGACGTGGTTTTGCCGTGGTGGCGGACGAGGTGCGTAACCTTGCCCATCGCACCCAGGAGTCGGCGGAAGAGATCCACAAGATGATCACGTCGCTGCAAGTCGGTTCGCGTGAAGCGGTGAGCACGATGAACGCCAGCCAGGCGTCCAGCGAGCAAAGCGTTGAAGTGGCCAATCAGGCCGGTTTGCGCCTGGTCAGCGTGACCCAGCGTATCGGCGAAATCGACGGCATGAACCAGTCGGTCGCCGCCGCTACCGAAGAGCAGACCGCCGTGGTGGAAACTCTCAACGTCGACGTCAACCAGATCAACCTGCTGAACCAGCAGAGCGTGGCCAACCTCAATGAAACGTTGAAGGATTGTGATGCGTTGTCGCAGCAGGCCAACCGCCTGAAGCAACTGGTCGACAGCTTCAAGATCTGACCTCAAGTCAGACCGCGTTATCGTTCATCGCGAGCAGGCTCGCTCCTACAAATTAACCGGGTTCCATCTGAAGGAACCCGATCAACTGTAGGAGTGAGCCTGCTCGCGATAGCGGTCTACAACTCACCGCCAAACTCAAGCCTTAAACAAACAGCTTCAATACATTCCCCATCGCATCATCGGCAAACCCCTGCACAAAATCCTTGAACCCGGGCAGCGCTTCCTCACCGCCCGAGGCCGGCTCGGCAATGATCGTCCACGTCGCCCGGGACTTGCCTGCGACCAGCGCTTCCACATTCATCGCCGCCCACAGATTCGCCACCCCCAACGTGTTGTAAATCGTTGTCCAGGTCATGCTGCGTGCCTGCTCATCGCGGGAGTTGAGTTGTTCGACCACCACGTTGCCGTCCTTGAAGCATTTCTTGCGTAGCGAGGACACGCCCTCACCCGTCATTTCGATGTGCGACAGCGCCGGAATGAAACGGTCGAAACCGCCGAAGTTACCGACCACCGCCCAGACTTGCGCCGCGTCCGCCGGTACCTCCACCGACGACACAACGTGGCAGCCATGCGGGTTTTTGATCAGGGTGTCCGGTTGCAAATTGCTCATGGTGTTGCTCCTTGTTGTTGAGTCAGATGAAGTTGATTTCTTTCAGGTAGTCGCAGCCACGACGCAGCAGCGCCGGGGATTTTTGCGGGTAGTGCGCACCCATCTGTTGCACGCCGGCCTGGGCGTTGGCGTGGCCGATCAGCGAGATGTCACCGATGTCTTCCTCAAAGCCGTTGAGGTAGAAGCCGAGTACGCCGAACAACGCGTTGTCGGCATCGACGCGCCCCAGTTGCTGCTGCCAGTCGGCGACGCTGACCAGCGCGAACTCGCTGCCGGTTTCGCGGAACGACGCGACGTAGGCATCCCAGCTCAGCGGCTCGGGGTTATGCAGGTTGAACACCGCGCGCTCGGGCGAATAACGGCTGGCGTGGAAGGCGATGAAGCGGGCGAGAAAGTCCACCGGCATCAGGTCGAAGTTCAGTGCGAAGGCCGGCACCTGACCGAGCTGGATCGAGCCTTTGAGCATCAACATCAAACGGTTTTTGTGCGGCTGACAGACGCCGCTCAAACTGTTGAAGCTGATGTTGCCGGGGCGATACAAGTTGACCCGCACACCCCGTTCCCGCGCCCGTTCGAGAATGCGTTCGCCGACCCACTTCGACAGGTTGTAGCCGTTGCGAATGTAGATCGGCGGCGTTGGCGCGGCAGGCATTTCCAGCACTCGCCCCGCGTCGTCGACCGTACTTGAAGCCGACAGCGTCGAGACGAAATTGAAAACCTTTTTGCTCTGCCCTTCGCACAAACGCAGCAGGGCAAAAACCGGCTCGACGTTGTCTGCCGCCAGCGACTCGTAATCGAGTACGTGGTTAACGTTGGCAGCGTTGTGCACCAGTGCGCCGAACTCACGATCGAGGCGCTGATAATCGTCGTCATCCAGGCCCAACTGCGGACGCGTTATATCCGCCGCGTAAACCCGCACACGACGCAGATCCAGATGCTCCAGGCGGTTTTCTCGCAGTGACTCGGCAAAGCGTTGCGCCGCTGTTTGCCCGCCGCCGTCGCGCACCAGACACGCCACTTCGCTGGCACCCCAACCGAGCAGCGCCTCGACGATGTGCACACCGACAAAGCTGTTGGCGCCAGTGACGATGACCTTGTGCACATCGCCCATGCGGCTGATCGGCAGCGGTTCGATTTCCAGTGCACGCTCGGCGTCGGCCATGGCCTGAGCGCTAAGTACGGCGCTGTCATCGGTGCCACGCACCAGCGTCGCAAGCTTGATGATGGTCGGCAGTTCGATGAAGCGATTGATCGAAATGCTGCGGCCGAACTCCTCACGCAAACGCAGCAACATCCGCGACAACAGAATCGAGTGGCCGCCGAGATTGAAGAAGCTTTCGTCGGTAGAGATGTCGCTGCCCGGCAGCTCCAGCAACTCGGCCCAGATCTCCAGCAGTAGCGCTTCGTCGGCATTTGCCGGCAGGCACTTCGGGCCGGTGTCCTGGACGCTCACCGGCAATTCCAGCAAGGCTTTGCGGTCGACTTTGCCATTGCTGGCGAAGGGCATGCCGGCCAGCTCGGTCCACGCCACCGGTTGCATATAGTCCGGTAGAAATTGCTGCGCGTGAGCCTTCAGCGCATGGCGGGCCGTGTCTGATTGCGCTTGCGCGAGGAACGCCAGAATCCGCCGCTGGCTGTCGATCACCACCGCCACTTGCCGGTACAGCCGGCTCTCGCGCAGGCAACGCTCGATCTCTTCCGGCTCGACCCGGAAACCCCGGATCTTCACCTGATTGTCGCGTCGCCCACACAGCTCGATCCCGTGCTCGCCCCACTTCGCCATGTCACCGCTGCGGTAGGCGCGCAACGTTTGGCCGTCCGGCAGATTCAAGGTCAGATAACGCTCGGCGGTCTGCTGTGGATTGTTCAGATAACCGAGGCAGACACCGGGGCCGACGATGAACAATTCGCCGACGGTTTGCTCCTGCACGGGCTGCAAATCGTCATCGAGAATCAACACCTGGCTGTTGGCGATGGGCGCGCCGAGACTGCGGTTGCTGTCACCGGGTTTGACCTGACGCGCGGTGATCAGCACCGTGGCTTCGGTCGGGCCGTAAAGGTTGTGCAGCGTGCCCTGGCGGGTCAGTTGCTCGATGACGAACGGCTCGCAGACATCGCCACCGGTCATCACTTGCACACCTTCCAGTTGTTCCAGCGGCAGGATGCTCAGCAGCGCCGGCGGCAGGAACGCGTGGCTCAGTTGCCGCCGACGGATCAGCGCGATCAGTTGCAGCGGATCACGCCGTTGCGTGTCGTCAGGCACCACCAGTTCGGCGCCTGAAAGTAAGGTCGGGAAGATATCGATCAACGATGAATCGAAACTCAACGAAGAAAACTGCAGCACCCGACTCTCGGCGTGCAACTGCACGTAGTCGGCGTACCAAGTGGTGAAGTGCGCAAGGTTGGCCTGACTGAGCAACACGCCTTTGGGGTGGCCGGTGGTGCCCGAGGTGTAGAGCGCCATGCACGGCGCCTCAAGTTCAGGACGCTGGCGCATCAACGGTTGGCCGAGATCGGCTTCGGCACTGTCGACGCCACTGACGTCGAGCCCAGCCATCGTTGCGCTCAGCGGATGCTCGCCATCATGCAGCAACAACAACGCGCCGGCGTTGTGCAGAATGTATTGCTGACGCTGCAGCGGATGGCTCGGCTCCAGCGGCAAGTACACCGCGCCGCTGCCGAGGATCGCCAGAATCGAGGCGAACAGCGCCGGACTTTTCGGCAGGCAGATACCGACCACCCATGGCTGCGGATGCTGCTCAAGTAACGGCAGCAAACGCTGTTGAATAGCCCGGCTATGGGCGTGCAATTGCTGGTAACTGAAGGAGCGTTCGCCGATGTGCAACGCCGGGCGTTCGGCGTGTTCGATCAGGCTCTGTTGCAGCCGCTCGATAACGGGAGCCTTCGCCTGTTCCAGCAACGCCGTATTCGCGGTGTCGTTGTGGTGATGGACGTACGCCAGGCTCTCGAGAAACAGCAGGTTTTCCATGCGCTCGAAATCCGGGGCTTTCAGCGATGTGGTCTGCTGAAAATAATCCGTATCGCGGGAGAAGCGGCTGACCAGCAAGGCTACTTCGTCGACGATATGCGTCAGTACCCGCTGACGCAGTGCCTGACCGTTGCCGGACGGTTCATCACCAATCGGCACACGACTGATCAGTGATGAGCCGAGAAAGCACAGCAGATCGAGTGTTGGTAAACCCGCTGCGCTGTGCGCGCAGACGCCCAGACGCAAATGCAGGTGCGGGATGGCGCAGAGATCGCCGGCGCCGAGGAAGCCATCGTCGATGATCAGATCCACCGTCGATGTACCCGCAACGCTGCGTTGCAAGGAGTGACCGTGTTGTTCAAGTTCCTGCGCCAGATCGGTCATGGCCTGACTGGTGCCAATCAGCAAAATGTCGAGACGTTTCATGTCGGCCTCCTCATCAAACCAGGTAGTCGCGCAGGGCGTGCTGCACGCACGGTGTGTCGAGCAGCGAGCTGTTGTGGAAGAACTTGGCGATGTTGCCCACCAGCGGGTGATGGCGATTGATCGGGAACGCCAGTCCGGCCATTTCGTCTTTGAGCGAGCGCCGTGTGGCCTCGCTGACCGGCAGCGCATCGATCAGGCGCAGGTCGAAGGCTTTCTGGATGTCGTTGGTCAGGTAGTGGCCGATGAACACCGGCAGGATCTGCGCAATGGTTTCGCGATCCGCCGCGTTTGCGGTGTACCAATAGATGCGCACCATCCGCGCCCAGAAACTCGAATGGCGACCTTCATCAAGCAAGTGATCGGCCATCAGGCCTTTGATCGACGGTTTGACCGAGTCGTCGCGGGCGAACGCGGCGACATCGCCGGTCACGGTGTTTTCAGCAATAGCCACGCAAATCAATTCGACCGCGCTGCGCAGGTGCTCCGGTGCCAGCGCTACAGCCGCCGGAATCGCCCGGCTCAACTCGATTTCATCGGGCAACCGGATCGGCTCGATGCCGGTCATCGCCACCGTTTGTTGCATGAAATCCATCGCCACCAACGCGTGGTAATCCTCGTCGACCACCACGGTCATCGCGTCGTAACGACAGGCGAACGGGAAGGGCACGGCGAAGCGATCCTTGGCGATGCTGCGTGCGGTCTTGTCGACGATTTCCGTTTCGAAAATCACCACATCGTTGATGAACTTGTACAGCGTCTGCACCAGCGCGAAATCACGCTGTTGCGGGCATTCGCGCAGGAAGGTTTCACTGAGCACCAGGGGTTGCCGGCTGAGGGGATAGATCAGGCGCTCGTCGTCCTCCAGCACACGTCGAGGGCGGGTGCGAATGGTCGCGCGACTCTCCCAGACATCCGCGAAAGATTGATAGTCGGCGGCATTCATTGGGCCACCTCCGCCAATGGCTCACGCATGCTCAGGCGCAGGCCGTCCCACAGGGCGATGCGGCTTTCCACGGCGGCGATGGCGCTGGCGTAGACCTCGGCCTCACGCTGCGGGTCGCCATCGACCAGTCGGTCCAGCAATTGCTCCGCCGCCGGACCGTGATCCTCGGAATCGACCTCGATGTGCCGTTCCAGGTAATAACGAAAGGTCGGTGCCTGCTCGATGCCGATGCCCCAATCATCGAGGATGCGCTGGAACATGGTCGGGATCACGCTCTCGCGACCATGCAAGAACGCTGCGGCCACGCTGTGTCCCGGCGCATGCAGGGCGATGCGCAAGGTGTCGCGGACGAATTGCGCGGCGGCCGGATCAACCTCGACGCTTTGCAACGCCACGTCATAACCTACGCCTTCCTGCTGCAGAGCAACAAAGCGCTCTACTGCTGTGGTGCTGGCGCCAATTTCGCGCATTGCATCCAGGTACAACTCGAAATGGCTGTAGTGCCCCTCTGCCAGACGATCGTCCGATTCTTCACCCAAGACGATCTCGTTGATCAGCCGGGCGGCATGCGGATCGCGTGGCGGTAGCCAGGGCAAGCGGGTGCAGGTCAATTCCTGTTGCAGACGCTTGGTCAGCGACATGAAGTCCCACACCGCAAATACGTGGGTCTCCATGAACCGACGTAATACCGATAACGAAGTAATCTCGGAAAAGATCGGGTGAATACTCAGTTCAGCTTTCTTCAGGGCGAGTTGGTTCTTAATGGGCATCATGATGTCCTTTATCATTGATATGAAATGGAACGGCTGTTTCAACTAAACAATCAATGCTGCCGTAACTTGCATGTGTCGTGGCTGCAGCTGATTGAAACTCTCTGCTATTGCCGAAAAGTCAGTAGTACCCGTCGGCGGCGCCATGGGTGTTTAGCCCTAAGTCCGCAGTCATTGCCGGTGATGCTTTGGGCGTGTGCCGAAATGTATGGCGAAGTTCAAACTCGGCGTGGAAAAAACTAATACAGACGGAAAGTGTTTAACAAGTATATTTTCAATTATTTCAAGTTTGCTGTTTTTCAAGTATGAAGAGTGCTGATAAAACTTTTTATTTAAGTTTTATTTGGGCGTAGTTGCTCCTTTCGGCTAATAACGGCCAAAATCGATCGACAAGAGTGAATGCCTCACTCGAAGCAACTTTCTACTGAAGAGAATTAAATGTTTTAAAGGGGCGAAAGTTGGCCGGGACCGGCGCCTGTACTTCCTTTTCCCGTGACAAGGCTCCTTCCGTAGGTTCCTGGTGCGGGGACTGCGCCGACGATGCGGTGCGTCGCCCGTTCTTTATTGGGTTGGCGGATCAAGAGTGCGGGTAAATTGCCGCCACGGCTATTACCGATTGGTGATCGCGAAGGGCGAAACCGGACTGCGCGGCGCGGGAAGGTTAGAGCAGGTGCGCCAGTCCGCCACTGGCGTTCGTGGCGGCGCGGGCGAGGGATTTGTAAGCGGGTGATTCGTCGGCAGCAACGGCCTCAGCGCGAGGTTTTGCGGCTCTGGCTGGCGGGGCTGGCAAGGTAGCGTGTGATGACATCGACACCACGATTGAGGTGATGCACCAGCAACCTCACCGAGCCTTCGACATCACGCGCGATTGCCGCTTGCAGCATCGCCCGGTGGTCGTCCTGTGACAGCTTGCCCAGGCCCATGGCTTCGAGATTGAAACGCAGGAAGCGTTCTTCTTCGTTGAGCCCGTCTTCGACCAGCCGCAGCAGGCGCCGGTTGGGTGCCATGCTGTACAGGGTCATGTGGAACAGACGATTGAGCCGGCCAATTTCACTGTAGTCGTGTTGGTGTTCGAGCTCTTCTATATAGCCGGCCGCGCGTTCGTGATCGGCGCTGGTCAGCAAAGGAATCGACTGCCGCAGGGCTTCGGTCTCGAGCAGAATCCGCAGTTGATAGGTTTCGGGGGCATCGCCCTGAATCAGGGGTGCGACCACCGCGCCTTTGTGCGCGGTGACGCTGAGCAGATCCTGCGCTTCGAGCTGGCGCAAGGCTTCGCGCACCGGCATGCGGCTGACCCCGAACAGATCGGCCAGATCCTGCTGGCGCAGCGCAGTACCGCAAGGCAGGCGCCCATCAAGGATGGCAGCGCGCAGGGTTTCCTCGATGACCGAACGGGCAAGATGCGCAGGGATCGGTCCATCGACTTTGATGCTGTGCAACGGTTTGGGCTTCTGTGTCACGACTACGCACCCTGTTTTCGGCTGAATTTGGATCCAAATGACACTAGTGATTGCTCTACAGGTTGTCAAACCGTGTAGAAGAACGCCGTTACATTTGCAGTTTAGCGCGGTCGCGATGATCTCATGGTGCCATTGTTTTTTAGCGGGCTAAGCTTCACCATCAAACGCTTTCTATCCTGCCCCCTTGGAAACCTGCTGTGGCGGTACGTTTCGCGATCCCCCGGACTCTGCGCTGGCTAGGCTGCGCACTGCTGCTGGCCGGCGTCATGCTGGGCGGTCTGCATGCCGATTGGGATTTTTCCGTGATCAGCCGCAAGGCCTCTGCGCTCTACGGGCCGCTGGGCGCCGGGCAGCAACGCATCGATGCCTGGCAGAATCTGCTGGCCACACAGAAGCAAGTCAGCGAGATGGAAAAACTCAAAGTGGTCAACCTGTTCTTCAACAAACAGGTGCGCTACGTCGAAGACATCGATCTGTGGCACGAGGTCGATTATTGGGAAACGCCCATCGAGGCGCTGTGGAAGGGCGCCGGTGACTGCGAAGACTATGCGATAGCCAAGTATTTCAGCCTGCGCCACCTCGGGGTTTCCAGTGACAAGCTGCGCATCACCTACGTCAAGGCACTGCGCCAGAACCGCGCGCACATGGTCCTGACTTACTATGCCACCCCCGATGCCATGCCGCTGGTGCTCGACAGCCTGATCGATCCGATCCAGCCGGCCTCGCAGCGAACCGATTTGCTGCCGGTCTACTCTTTCAATGCCGAAGGTCTGTATTTGCCCGGAGCCAAGGGCAACAAAAAGGTTGGTGACACCAAACGCCTGTCACGCTGGCAGGATGTCTTGAAGAAAATGCAGGCCGAAGGTTTTCCGGTCGAGACGACTAACTAGGAGCACGCGCTCAGATGTCTTTGTTCAAACAGCTGTTGATCGCTATCTGTCTGTTCCTGGTGGTCGCCTTCACCGGCAGCTTCATGGTCAGTCTGGAAAGCTCGCGTACCCAGTACGTCAACCAGTTGCGTTCCCATGCTCAGGACGCTGCAACAGCGCTGGCCCTGTCGTTGACGCCGAATATCGACGACCCGGCGATGGTCGAGTTGTTGGTCAGCTCGATTTTCGACAGCGGTTACTACGCGAGCATCCGTGTAGTCGATGTGAAGACCGATCAGACGATTGTCGAGCGCAGCGGCATTCCGGCCGTCAGCAATGTGCCGGACTGGTTCGTCAGACTGATCGGACTGGAGCCGGCCGGTGGCGATGCACTGGTCAGCCGCGGCTGGGAACAGGCGGCAAGGGTTGAGGTAGTCAGTCACCCGATGTTTGCTGTGGCCAAGCTGTGGCAGAGCGCGTTGGGCAGCCTTGGCTGGCTGCTGATCTGTGGTGCGATCAGTGCAGTGCTCGGCGCGTTGCTGCTGCGTCGGCAATTGAAACCGCTGGATTACATGGTCAAGCAATCCCACGCCATCGCCCGGCGCGAATTCCTGAGTCTGCCGGATCTGCCGCGCACGCCTGAGTTGCGTCGCGTGGTGCAGGCGATGAACCAGATGGTCGAGAAGCTCAAGGCGCTGTTTCAGGAACAGGCCGAGCGCAGTGAGAAGCTGCGTGCCGAGTCGTATCAGGACAACCTGACCGGGTTGGCCAACCGGCGTTATTTCGAGATGCAGTTGAACAACCGCGTGAGCAACCCGGAGCAGGCCAGTTCCGGTTATCTGCTGCTGTTGCGGGTCAAGGATCTGGCCGGCCTCAACCAACGGCTCGGTGGCCAGCGCACCGATGAACTGTTGAAAGCGGTCGGTGAGCAACTGTCGCGTGAATGCGCCAAATACCCGGAGACCCAGAATCTCGTCACGCGAATTCGCGGCGGTGAATTTGCCGTGCTGGCGCCAGGCCTGGTGCGTGAAGAAGCGCTGCAACTGGCGCAGAACCTCGACAATGCCTTGAGCAGCCTGCACGCCACCGGCGCGACCGATGTGGCAGCGGTGGCGTCGATCGGCCTGGCGCCTTTCGCCCACGGCGATTCGCCGCAATCGGTGCTCAGTCTCGGTGATCAAGCACTGGCGCAAGCCGAAGGGCAGGGTGAGCAGAACTGGGCCTGCATTGATCAGAGCCTCACGGCGGACGTTGGCGACGATCATCACGCCTGGCATCGCCTGCTGGATCAGGCGTTGAGTCAGCAGCGGTTCGAGCTGTATTTCCAACCGGTGGTGGCGGCTCAGGACTCGCAACTGGTACTGCATTACAAAGTGCTCTCGCGTCTGCTCGACGAGCAGGGCCAGACCATTCCGGCCGGACGCTTCCTGCCGTGGCTGGAGCGCTTTGGCTGGACCGCCCGGCTCGATCGGCTGATGCTCGAACGTGTGCTGGAACAGATGAAAGGACACGAGGAGTCGCTGGCGCTGAACTTGTCCTCGGCGACGTTGGCCGATCCGCAGGCACTGAATAAAGTCTTCGAGATTCTGCGCGCGCATTCCAACCTCGGCGCGCGCCTGACCCTTGAGATCGGCGAGGAGCAGTTGCCGGAGCAAGCGGTGCTGGAGCAGTTGACCCGGCGCCTGCGTGAGCTGGGCTTCTCACTGAGTCTGCAGCGCTTTGGTGGGCGCTTCAGCATGATCGGCAACCTGGCGCGGTTGGGGCTGGCGTACTTGAAGATTGATGGCAGCTACATTCGCGCGATTGATCAGGAGGGCGACAAGCGCTTGTTCATCGAAGCGATCCAGCGCGCGGCGCACAGCATTGATCTGCCGCTGATTGCCGAGCGGGTCGAGACGGAAGGCGAGTTGGCGGTGATTCGCGAGATGGGCTTGTATGGGGTTCAGGGGCAGTTGTTGGGTGAACCGAAGCCTTGGCGGTAAGAGCAACCCTCACCCTAACCCTCTCCCAGAGGGAGAGGGGACTGACCGTGGGATATTGACGCAATACGCCGACGTGAGCGATTTGCGCTGAATCCATAATCGACTCGATTTTATAGCGTCAGACACTTCGGTCGGTCCCTCTCCCGGAGGTAGGGGGTACTGATTGGGGGATGTTCGGGAAGTACGCCGACGTGAGCGATTTGTTTTAAATCCATAATCGACCCGGTTTCTCAGGTCGATGTATGACGCCAGACACCTCGGTCGGCGCCCTCTCCCTCAAGGGGACTGATTGGGGGATATTCGGGAAGTCCGCCGACGTGAGCGATTTGTTTTGAATCCATAATCGACCCGATCTCTCAGGTCGATGTATGACGCCAGACACCTCGGTCGGCCCCCTCTCCTTCCGGGAAAGGGGACTGATTAGGGGATATTCGGGAGATACGCCGACGTGAACGATTTGTGCTGAATCCATAATCGACCCGGTTTTTCAGGTCGATGTATGACGCCAGACACCTCGGTCGGCTCCCTCTCCCTCCGGGAGAGGGCTGGGGTGAGGGGCTTTTGATTCTGAGCGGATCAGATCAACCCGCCCTCATCCTCATCGATCAACTGACTCAACCCACCCAACGCTTCCCGCGCCTGTGTCCGGTCCATCAGTTTGGCCTGGGCCGCCGGTGGCAGGTCGGTGACGCGGATCACGCCTTTCTGGGTCAGCACCTGAATCAGGTCGTCGAGTACCCGAATCATTTCGAAGTCGCTCTGCTTGAGCTGTTTCAGGCTGGTTTCCACCACTTCATTGGCGAACCAGGCCTGGATTTCATGGCTGTCGGCCGGCAGCGTTTCCGTGGCCTCGGCGTAGGCCGCGGCTTCCACGCGAATCAACAGACCTTGCGCATCGCGTTGCACGTAAAACATTGAGCATCCCTCGGAAATGAACCAGCGTCATGCTGTCAGCAGCATAGCCAACTGCGCGCGAGTATGCGGTGCGGCGAAGCAATCGTCACCGTCGCGGTAAGCGCAAACGTGACGGCCGCCCCATGGGGCGGCCGTTTTTGTTCATGCATCAGCTGTTGTTGTGGTCGACTTTGATGGTCGGGTCGCTGCCGGCAATCAGGTTATGAATGTTGGCGCTCGACCAGTTATTGCCTTCCAGTTTGATCGTCACGTCCGGGGTCGCGGCAGCGGCGTCGCCGGAGTTGAACTTGCCCGCCGAGCTGACTTGCAGCGACGACGTGCCATCGACCGTGGTGATCTTCAGGAAGTTATCGATGGTGCTGCCGGTTTCGCCCTGCAGCAGATCGCGCAGGTCAATACGGTCACCTTCACTGGCCTTGAAGTCCTTGATCACGTCGTTGCCGGTGTCGCCCGCTTTCCAGACGAAGGTGTCGGCACCCGAACCACCGATCAGTATGTCGTTACCCTGACCGCCGATCAGCGTGTCGTTGCCGGTGCCGCCGAGGAGGATGTCATTGCCTTTGCCGCCATCGAGCCAGTCGTTGCCGCCCGAACCGAAGAGGATGTCATTGCCCGCGCCACCCAACAGCGTGTCATTGCCATCATGCGCACCGGACACATCGAACGCCTGATAGTGCTCGGTGATGTACTGGTGCACGTTACTGGTGGTGACCTTGCTGACGTCGACCCCGGTTTCCTTGGCCACGAACGCCTGCATCGCCTGATAACCCTCGCCGGCAATGCCGTTGAAGCTGACCAGATCGCCGAACAGGATGTCGTTGCCGTCGCCACCGCTGACGGTGTCGTTGCCTGGCATCGTCGCTTCGGTGTGGCCGATGATCGAGTTGGCCAGATCCTTCGGATCGATGTTGGTCTGCGGAGTTTTATCCGAATCGTAAGGTTTCAGATCGTTGAGGCTGACATCGTTGTTCAGTCCGATAGCCTCGACGTTCGACAGACCGTTGAGCAAGGCAAAACCACTGGTCGAGTTGCTGGTCGTTGCCGAGTTGGTGCTGTTACCGGTACCCGCCAGACTAGACAACTCATAGGTGCCGTCGCCCTGCGCGTGGATGGTGCCCAGATTAGAGCTGCTCCAGCCCCACCACGAATTGTAGGTTTGCAGGGTCACGGTGCCGGCGCTGTTGATCGTCAATGCGTGGGTATTGTCGATGTAGGTGCTGAAGGTGTCGCCCGGCTTGTAATTGCTGGTTTTCACCACATCGTCGAGCTTCACGTTGCCGTACAGCGTCGGGTTGGTCTGCTCGCCGCTCTGGTAGTAGGTCGGCTGGCCGTCGGTGATGAAGTACGTGAGGTTCTTCGCCCCGGTGTTGGCCACCGCGTCAGCGCTCTGGAACCAGTTGGCCGTGGTCTTGAACACATCCTCGTAGTTGGTGCCGCCGCCGGAGGCCATCGAGTCCAGTACCGCTTTGAGTTGCGTCAGTGCGTTCGGGTCGTTGAGGTTTACCGACACCGACTTGTTGACCTGGGTATCGAAATCGACGAGGAAGATGTTCACCGTGCCCGAATTGCTGCCGCCCAGGCTCTGCTTGAGGCTGTTGAACACTGAGGTCAGCGAATCTTTGGCGGCGTTGAGCGACGACGCGCTCATGCTGCCGGAGCTGTCGACCATGAACGCGATGTTGTAATTGGTGCCCGGGACCACGGTCAGGCCACCGATGTCGGCGACGATGATGTCGTTGCCATCGGTGCCGGTGACGGTGTCGTCGCCCGAGGTCGCCACGACCGCGTTGTAGACGGCCGGCACCACGGTGACCGGAATGGTCGCGGTGCTGCTGGCCGAACCGCCGACCTGTTCGGTGGAGGTCGAGGTCACGGTCAGGTTGAACTGGCCGTTGTAGTACGGCGGTGGCGTTACGGTCAGGCTGCCGAGGTTCCAGCCGGTGACGTTGGCGTCGCCGCTGCTGGCGGTGACGGTGAAGGTATGACCCGCGCCATCGCTGAGCACCGAGCCGACCGGTGCGCCGCTGATCTTCACGCTCAGGGTTTCCGAGCCGTCGGTGTCGGTCAGGGCGGTGGTGACTGCCGACAGTTTCACCGTGGTGCCTTCGGCGCCGGTGTTGAGTTTGTAGCCGTCGTAATAGCCTTCACCGCCGCTGCCGTGCAGATCGGAGACGGTCACGCCCGAATTGATCAGATCCTGCACGCCGGTGTAGATCGGCACACCGGCGCTGCTCAGGTCGATCGGCGTGCTGCCGTTGACCGACAGGTTGACGTCGTAGCTGCCCGGGCCGCTCTGGTTGTGGTGGTAGATGTCCAGGGTGTAGTAGCCGCTGGTGGTCGGGGTGAACGAGCCATTGATGGCGCCGCCCGCGCCCCAGGTACCCGAAGCCACACTCTTGCCGCCGATCGTGATCAACAAACTGTCATCGGCAATACCGCTGAAGGTGTAGGACTTGCCGGCTTCCAGATAAATCAGGCCTGACGTCTTCGATGCCGTGCCCGCCGCAACGCTACCGTCGGACTGCACATTGGTGACCGAGCCACTGGAGTTCGGTTTCCCGGCGCCGTCGATGACGTTTTTCAGCGTGGTCGAATCCGCGCCATTGCCGTTGGTGCCCAGGCCCGACAGACCGGTCCAGACTTCCTTGATCAGGCCGGTGGACTTCACGCTGTTGTCGGCCACGCTCACGGTCGGCGCATCCGCCACTGGCGTGATGTCGATTTTCACGGTGCCGGTGTTGCCCAGCAACTGGCCGTCGGTTGGCTGGAACTTGATCTGCGCGTAGTCCGCCTGGTTGTTGCCCAGACCGCTGCCACCGTAACCATTGACGCCCGACTCGTTGGCATCCGGCAGGAAGCGCAGCTTGCCCGCGTCGATGTCAGCCTTGCTGAAGGTCTGGTTGTTGGCGACGTCTTTCCAGGTCGAGCCGTCCAGATACTGCAGTTTGCCTTCGCCCGGCAGCTGGGTGATTTTGATGCCGAGGCTGCTGGCCGGGCTGTCGACGTCGGTCACACCGAAGGTCGACCAGCCAAGTACCAGCGGGGTGTCTTCGGTGCCAGTGACATTGCTCGGTGCAGCAACCGGCGCATCGTTGACCGCCACCACATTGACCGTGGTGGTCGCGGTGTTGGAGTAGTTGCCGCCATCGGTCACCGTCACGGTGATGATCCGTGGCACGGTGCTCGGGTTTTCACTGCCGTTGGTGAAGCTGATGTTCTTGATGGCCTGCATGTAGTCGGCCAGTGTCGCGTTGCCCGACAAGGTCAGGGTCACGGTGCCGTTGGTGCTGTTGGCATTGATGGTGATGCCGTTGACGCTGTTGCCGAGGTTCAGTGCATCGCCGTCCTGACGGTTGGTCAGGACCACGGTGGCGCCAGTCAGCATGGTGCTGTCCGGGTCAGTGATGCTGATGTCGGTGTCGGCAATCGATACGCCCGCGCCCGGGGTATTTTCGGTGAAGGTCACCTTGTAGTCGGCACCGCTGGCGCCGCTGGAGTTGTTGGCATCCAGGTCGAGCACCGGCGGCGCATCGTTGTCGATGATCGAAGTGCTGACGCTGCCGTTGGTGGCGCTGACCGCGAGGTTTTCGAAGTTGCCGCCCGTGGCCGAATCGATCTTGACCACGAAGTTCTCGGTGCCTTCGGTGATCTTGTCGTCGAGGGTGGCGACATTGAACTGCGCGCTGCTGGCACCGGCCGGGATCTTCACGGTGTACACGCCGGTGAAGTCCGAACCGTCGGCGGCGGTGCCGCTGTAGACGATTTTCAGGGTCACTTCGGTTTGCGCCGGGTGGTTCAGGCTGACGGTGTAGCTGGCGGTCTGGCCTTCGGTCACCGAGCTGCTGCCGGTGATGCTGACGGTGGTCGTGTCGACGGTATCGGTGACGCTGGTCACGGCTGGTGTATTGCTGGTCACCAGGTTTTCGAAGCCGCCGCCGCTGGTGCCAGTGATGCTTGCCTGCACGTTGCCGGCGTCTTTGTAGACGTCATCAGCCGGAGCCGGGACGGTCACGGTGCCGGTGGTTTCGCCAGCCTTGATGGTGATCACCGAGCCGTTGCTCAGGGTCACGGTGACGGGCGAGCCAGCGGCGTTGGTCAGCGTCGCGGTGTAGGTGATCTGGCCACCTTCGGCCACGGTGCCGGTCGCGGACAGCGACAGGTTGGTGGTGTCGACGGTGTCGGTCACGGTGGTGCTGACCGGGGTTTTGTCGGCCACCAGATTTTCGTAGTTACCGCCGCTGACGTTGGTGATCGAGTTGGTCAGTGGAGCATGACCAGTCAATGCGTCGTTTGGCGCAGTGGCGGTTGCGGTGCCGGTGGTCTGGCCAATACCAATGGTGATGGTCTGGCCGTTGGCCAGGGTTACGACCACTGGCGAGCCGGTCACTGGAGCGCCGACAGTCGCGGTGTAGACGACGTTGCCGCCTTCAGCTGCGGTGCCGGTTGCGGTCAGTTTCACCGTGGTAGTGTCGATGGTGTCGGTGACGCTGGTCACGGCTGGCGTTGTGCTGGTGACGAGGTTTTCGAAGCTGCCACCGGTGGCGGTCTTGATCGTTGCCTGAACGTTGCCGGCGTCTTTGTAAACGTCGTCCGCTGGCGCTGCCACGGTGACGGTGCCGGTAGTTTTGCCGGCTTCGATGGTGATCACGGCGCCGTTCGACAGCGTCACGGTGACTGGTGAGCCAGCGGCGTTGGTCAATGTCGCGGTGTAGACGATCGAGCCACCTTCTGCGACCGAGCCAGTAGCGCTCAGCGACAGATTGGTGGTGTCGACGGTGTCGGTGACCGTGGTCGAAACCGGGGTCTTGTCGGCTACGAGATTCTCGTAGTTGCCGCCGGTCACGTTGGTGATTGCGTTGGTCAGTGGAGCATGACCGGTCAGTGCGTCGTTTGGCGCAATGGCAGTTGCGGTGCCCGTGGTTTGGCCAACACCAATGGTGATGGTCTGACCGTTGGCCAGCGTTACAACCACCGGCGAACCCGTCACCGGAGCACCAACGGTCGCGGTGTAGACGACATTGCCGCCCTCTGCCGCTGTAGCTGTTGCCGTCAATTTCACGGTGGTGGTGTCGATGGTATCGGTGACGCTGGTGACGGCTGGCGCTGTACTCGGCACCAGGTTTTCGAAGCTGCCACCAGTGGCGGTGCTGATGGTTGCCTGCACGTTGCCGGCGTCTTTGTAGACGTCGTCGGCTGGCGCAGCGACGGTCACGGTGCCAGTGGTTTTGCCGGCTTCGATGGTAATCACGGCGCCGTTCGACAGGGTGACGGTCACTGGCGAGCCAGCAGCGTTGGTCAATGTCGCGGTGTAGGTGATCTGGCCACCTTCAGCCACGGTGCCGGTCGCGGACAGCGACAGATTGGTGGTGTCGACGGTGTCAGTGACGTTGGTCGAAACCGGCGTCTTGTCGGCCACGAGGTTTTCGTAGTTGCCGCCGCTGACGTTGGTGATCGAGTTGGTCAGTGGAGCATGGCCAGTCAACGCGTCGTTTGGTGCGGTAGTGGTCGCAGTCCCCGTAGTCTGGCCAACACCAATGGTGATGGTCTGACCGTTGGCTAGGGTCACCACAACAGGCGAGCCGGTTACCGGTGCGCCGACAGTCGCGGTGTAGACAACGTTGCCGCCCTCGGCTGCAGTTGTGGTTGCAGTGAGTTTTACGGTGGTGGTGTCGATGGTGTCGGTAACGCTGGTCACGGCCGGAGTCGTGCTCGGCACCAGGTTCTCGAAGTTGCCACCGGTGGCGGTGCTGATGGTCGCCTGCACGGTGCCGGCGTCTTTGTAGACGTCGTCGGCCGGGGCTGGAACGGTCACGGTGCCGGTGGTTTTACCGGCGTCGATGGTGATTACGGCGCCGTTTGACAAGGTTACGGTCACTGGCGAGCCAGCGGCGTTGGTCAATGTCGCGGTGTAAACGATTGAGCCGCCTTCAGCCACAGAACCGGTCGCACTGAGCGACAGGTTGGTGGTGTCGACAGTGTCGGTCACGGTAGTGCTGACCGGGGTTTTGTCAGCCACGAGATTCTCGTAGTTGCCACCGCTGACATTGGTGATCGCATTCGTCAGCGGTGCGTGACCGGCCAACACGTCGTTTGGCGCGGTAGTGGTCGCGGTGCCGGTGGTCTGGCCAACACCAATGGTGATGGTCTGACCGTTCGACAGGGTTACCACGACTGGCGAGCCAGTCACTGGCGCGCCGACGGTTGCGGTGTAGACGACATTACCGCCTTCAGCGGCAGTGGCGGTGGCAGTCAGCTTCACGATGGTGGTGTCGATGGTGTCGGTAACGCTTGTGATAGCCGGCGTTGTGCTCGGCACCAGGTTCTCGAAGTTGCCACCGGTGGCGGTGCTGATGGTCGCCTGCACGGTGCCGGCGTCTTTGTAGACGTCGTCAGCCGGTGCTGGAACGGTAACGGTGCCGGTGGTTTTGCCGGCTTCGATGGTGATCACGGCGCCGTTGGACAGGGTTACGGTGACTGGCGAGCCGGCTGCGTTGGTCAGCGTGGCGGTGTAGACGATTGAACCGCCCTCGGCCACAGAACCGGTGGCGCTCAGTGACAGGTTGGTGGTGTCGACGGTGTCGGTGACCGTGGTCGAAACCGGGGTCTTGTCGGCTACGAGACTCTCATAGTTGCCGCCAGTCACATTGGTGATGGAGTTGGTCAGCGGTGCATGACCGGTCAATGCATCGTTCGGCGCCGTGGTGGTCGCGGTGCCGGTGGTCTGGCCAACGCCAATGGTGATGGTCTGACCGTTGGCCAGCGTCACGACCACAGGCGAGCCGGTGACGGCTGCGCCAACCGTGGCGGTGTAGGTGACCGTGCCACCCTCAGTTGCCGACTCGGTCGCGCTGAGTTTGACGGTGGTGGTGTCGATGGTGTCAGTGACGCTGGTCACGGCCGGCACGGTGCTCGGTACCAGGTTCTCGAAGTTGCCACCGGTGGCGGTCGAAATGGTTGCTTCGACTTTGCCTGCATCTTTGTAAACGTCATCGGCCGGCGCTGCGACGGTGACGCTGCCCGTGGTTTTGCCAGCCTCGATGGTGATCACGGCGCCGTTCGACAGGGTCACGGTGACTGGCGAGCCAGCCGCGTTGGTCAAGGTCGCGGTGTAGATGATCGAGCCGCCTTCAGCCACGGTGCCGGTTGCAGTCAGCGACAGGTTAGTGGTGTCGACGGTATCAGTGACATTGGTCGAAACCGGCGTCTTATCCGCCACCAGATTTTCGAAGTTGCCGCCGCTTACCTCGGTGATCGCATTGGTGATCGGCGCGTGGCCGATCACTGCATCGTTCGGCGCGGTGATGGTCGCGGTGCCGGTGGTCTGGCCAACACCAATGGTGATGGTCTGACCGTTAGCCAGGGTCACGACAACAGGCGAACCGGTCACTGGCGCGCCGACGGTTGCGGTGTAAGTCACGCTGCCACCCTCAGCCGCCGATTCGGTCGCGGTGAGTTTGACGGTGGTGGTGTCGATGGTGTCGGTGACGTTGGTCACGGCCGGCACGGTGCTCGGCACCAGATTCTCGAAGTTGCCACCCGTTGCATCCTTGATCGTCACTTCGACTTTGCCGGCGTCTTTGTAGACGTCATCGGCTGGCGCTGGAACAGACACGGTGCCGGTGGTTTTACCAGCCTCGATGGTGATCACAGCGCCGTTCGACAAGGTCACGGTGACTGGCGAACCAGCGGCGTTGGTCAGGGTGGCGGTGTAAACAATCGAACCGCCCTCGGCCACAGAGCCGGTCGCGCTGAGCGACAGGTTGGTGGTGTCGACGGTGTCGGTCACGTTGGTGCTGACCGGCGTTTTATCGGCCACGAGACTTTCGTAGTTGCCGCCAGTGACACCCGTGATCGAGTTGGTCAGCGGCGCGTGACCGGTCAGCGCATCGTTCGGTGCGGTGAAGGTCACGGTGCCGGTGGTTTTGCCGACTTCGATGGTGATGTTCTGACCGTTTGACAGGGTGACGACCACAGGCGAACCAGTAACTGGCGCACCCACCGTCGCGGTGTAAGTGACGGTGCCGCCTTCAGCCACGGAGGTATCGGCCGTCAGTTTCACGGTCGAGGTGTCGATGGTGTCAGTCACTTCGGTAACCGCTGGAACAGTGCTTGGCACCAGGTTCTCGAAGTTGCCACCGGTGGCGGTCGAAATGGTTGCTTCGACTTTGCCGGCGTCTTTGTAGACGTCATCGGCTGGCGCTGGAACAGACACGGTGCCGGTGGTTTTACCGGCCTCGATGGTGATCACAGCGCCGTTCGACAAGGTCACGGTGACTGGCGAGCCAGCCGCGTTGGTCAGGGTGGCGGTGTAAACAATCGAACCGCCTTCGGCCACAGAGCCGGTCGCGCTCAGCGACAGGTTGGTGGTGTCGACGGTGTCGGTCACGATGGTGCTGACTGGCGTTTTGTCGGCCACGAGATTTTCGTAGTTACCGCCGGTTACGCCAGTGATCGCGTTGGTCAGCGGCGCATGGCCGTTCAGCGCATCGTTCGGCGCTGTGGTGGTCGCGGTACCGGTGGTTTTGCCGACTTCGATGGTGATGTTCTGACCATTGGCCAGAGTCACCACGACAGGCGAGCCGGTCACTGGAGCGCCGACAGTGGCGGTGTAAGTGACGGTGCCGCCTTCAGCGACCGACGTATCAGTCGTGAGTTTGACGGTCGAGGTGTCGATGGTATCGGTGACTTCGGTCACGGCCGGCACAGTGCTCGGAACGAGGTTCTCGAAGTTGCCGCCGGTGGCGTCCTTGATGGTCACTTCGACTTTGCCGGCGTCCTTATAGACGTCATCGGCTGGCGCAGCGACGGTCACGGTGCCGGTGGTTTTACCGGCTTCGATGGTGATCACCGAGCCATTGCTCAGGGTCACGGTGACTGGCGAACCGGCAGCGTTGGTCAGGGTCGCGGTGTAGGTGATCTGGCCACCTTCGGCGACGGTGCCAGTTGCGGACAGCGTCAGGTTGGTGGTGTCGACGGTATCAGTGACATTGGTCGAAACCGGTGTCTTGTCGGCCACGAGGTTCTCGTAGTTGCCGCCGGTCACGCCGGTGATCGAGTTGGTCACAGGCGCGTGACCGGTCAACGCATCGTTCGGTGCGGTGAAGGTCACGGTGCCGGTGGTTTTGCCGATTTCGATGGTGATGTTCTGACCATTGGCCAGAGTCACCACGACAGGCGAGCCGGTCACTGGAGCGCCGACAGTGGCGGTGTAAGTGACGGTGCCGCCTTCAGCGACCGACGTATCAGCCGTGAGTTTGACGGTCGAGGTGTCGATGGTATCGGTGACTTCGGTCACGGCCGGAATAGTGCTCGGCACGAGGTTTTCGAAGTTGCCACCGGTAGCGGTGGAGATCGTCGCTTCAACCTTGCCGGCGTCTTTGTAGACGTCATCCGCCGGAGCTGGAACAGACACGGTTCCAGTGGTTTTACCGGCCTCGATGGTGATCACGGCACCGTTGGACAGGGTCACGGTGACTGGCGAACCAGCGGCGTTGGTCAGGGTGGCGGTGTAAACAATCGAACCGCCTTCGGCCACAGAGTCGGTCGCGCTCAGCGACAGGTTGGTGGTGTCGACGGTGTCAGTGACGCTGGTCGAAACCGGGGTCTTGTCGGCCACCAGATTCTCGTAATTGCCACCGCTTACCTCGGTGATCGCATTGGTGATCGGCGCGTGGCCGGTCAATGCATCGTTCGGCGCGGTGGTGGTCGCGGTGCCGGTGGTCTGGCCAACGCCAATGGTGATGGTCTGACCGTTAGCCAGGGTCACGACAACAGGCGAACCGGTCACTGGCGCGCCGACGGTTGCGGTGTAAGTGACGGTGCCGCCTTCAGCGACCGACGTATCAGCCGTAAGTTTGACGGTCGAGGTGTCGATTGTATCGGTGACTTCGGTCACGGCCGGCACAGTGCTCGGCACGAGGTTTTCGAAGTTGCCACCGGTAGCGGTGGAGATCGTCGCTTCAACCTTGCCGGCGTCTTTGTAGACGTCATCGGCTGGCGCTGGAACAGACACGGTGCCGGTGGTTTTACCGGCCTCGATGGTGATCACAGCGCCGTTCGACAAGGTCACTGTGACTGGCGAACCAGCGGCGTTGGTCAGGGTGGCGGTGTAAACAATCGAACCGCCTTCGGCCACCGAGTCGGTCGCGGTCAGGTTCAGGTTGGTGGTGTCGTTGGTGTCCGAAACCGCGGTGTCGGCGGACTTGCCGTCAACCGCGAGTTTTTCGTAGTTGCCACCAGTAGCGCCGTCGATGGTCACGCTCAGCGAGCTGCCGCCGGCCAATGGGCTGTTCGGTGCAACGAAGTTTACGCTGCCGCTGGTTTCACCGACGGCGATGGTGATGGTCTGGCCGTTGGACAGCGTCACGACAACTGGCGAGCCCGTCACGGGTGCAGTCACGGTCGCGGTGTAGACCACGGTTTCGCCTTCGGCGACGTTGGCGGTGGCAGTCAGCGACACGGTTGAGGTGTCGATGGTGTCGTTGACGGTGGTGACCGCTGGTGCAGTGCTGGTGACCAGATTTTCGAAGTCGCCACCGGTTGCGCCCTTGATGGTCGCCTCAACGGTGCCGGCATCTTTGTAGACGTCATCTTTCGGTGCGTCGACGGTGACGGTGCCGGTGGTTTCGCCAGCCTTGATGGTAATTACCGAACCGTTGCTCAGTGTCACGGTGACTGGCGAGCCAGCAGCATTGGTCAGGGTCGCGGTGTAAACAATCGAACCGCCTTCAGCCACGGTGCCGGTCGCGGTCAGCGTCAGATCGGTGGTGTCGACGGTGTCGGTCACGGTGGTGCTGACCGGAGTTTTATCGGCGACGAGGTTTTCGTAATTACCGCCGGAAACGCCAGTGATCGCATTGGTCAGCGGGGTGTGGCCGTTCAATGCGTCGTTCGGCGCAGTGGTGGTGACGGTACCGGTGGTTTTGCCGACTTCGATGGTGATGCTCTGGCCGTTGGCCAAGGTCACGACGACTGGCGAACCGGTGACTGGTGCGCCGACGGTGGCGGTGTAAGTGACGGTGCCACCTTCAGCCGCAGATTCGGTGGCGGTCAGTTTGACCGTCGAGGTATCGATGGTATCGGTGACGTCGGTTACGGCCGGCACGGTGCTCGGCACCAGATTTTCGAAGTTGCCGCCCGTAGCGTCCTTGATGGTTACTTCGACTTTACCGGCGTCTTTGTAGACGTCATCGGCAGGCGCCGCAACGGTCACGGTGCCAGTGGTTTTGCCGGCTTCGATGGTGATCACCGAACCGTTCGACAGGGTCACGGTGACCGGGGTACCGGCCGGGTTGGTCAGGGTCGCGGTGTAAACAATCGAACCGCCTTCAGCCACGGTGCCGGTCGCGGTCAGCGTCAGATCGGTGGTGTCGACGGTGTCGGTCACGGTGGTGCTGACCGGAGTTTTATCGGCGACGAGGTTTTCGTAATTACCGCCGGAAACGCCAGTGATCGCATTGGTCAGCGGGGTGTGGCCGTTCAATGCGTCGTTCGGCGCAGTGCTGGTGACGGTACCGGTGGTTTTACCGACTTCGATGGTGATGTTCTGACCGTTGGCCAGGGTGACGACAACTGGCGAGCCGGTGACTGGTGCGCCGACGGTGGCGGTGTAAGTGACGGTGCCACCTTCAGCCGCAGATTCGGTGGCGGTCAGTTTGACCGTCGAGGTATCGATGGTATCGGTGACGTCGGTTACGGCCGGCACGGTGCTCGGCACCAGATTTTCGAAGTTGCCGCCCGTAGCGTCCTTGATGGTTACTTCGACTTTACCGGCGTCTTTGTAGACGTCATCGGCAGGCGCCGCGACGGTCACGGTGCCGGTGGTTTTGCCGGCCTCGATGGTGATTACCGAGCCGTTGCTCAGGGTCACGGTCACCGGCGTACCGGCCGGGTTGGTCAGGGTCGCCGTGTAGATGATCGAACCGCCCTCGGCGACCGAATTGGTGGCGCTGAGCGACAGGTCAGTGGTGTCGACGGTGTCGGTGACGGTGGTGGAAACCGGAGTTTTGTCGGCCACCAGGTTTTCGTAGTTGCCGCCGCTGACACCAGTGATCGAATTACCCAGCGAAGCCTGACCGGTCAGCGCATCGTTCGGCGCAGTGAATGTCACGGTGCCAGTGGTTTTGCCGACTTCGATGGTGATGCTCTGGCCGTTGGCCAAGGTCACGACGACTGGCGAACCGGTGACCGGCGCGCCAACCGTGGCGGTGTAAGTGACGGTGCCGCCTTCAGCCACAGTGGTGTCGGCCGTCAGTTTGACGGTCGAGGTGTCGATGGTGTCAGTGACGTCGGTCACAGCTGGCGTGGTGCTCGGAACGAGGTTCTCGAAGTTGCCGCCAGTGGCATCCTTGATGGTCACTTCGACTTTGCCGGCGTCCTTGTAGACGTCATCGGCAGGCGCTGCGACGGTCACGGTACCGGTAGTTTTACCAGCGTCGATGGTGATCACCGAGCCGTTGCTCAACGTCACGGTGACTGGCGTGCCAGCCGGATTGGTCAGCGTTGCGGTGTAAACAATCGAACCACCTTCCGCCACGGTGCCAGTCGCACTCAGCGACAGGTTGGTGGTGTCGACGGTGTCGGTCACCGAGGTCACGGCCGGGGTTTTATCGGCCACGAGATTTTCGTAGTTGCCGCCGCTGGTGCCGTCGATTTTCACGCTCAGCGTGTTGCCGCCGGCCAGTGCATCGTTCGGTGCGGTGAAGTTGACGCTGCCGCTGCTGGCGCCGACCGGGATGGTGATGGTCTGGCCGTTGGACAGGGTCACCACAACTGGCGCGCCGGTGACTGGAGCGGTCACGGCGGCGGTGTAAACCACCACGCCGCCTTCAGTGGTGCTGGCGGTGGCAGTAAGCGACACGGTGCTGTTGTCGATGGTATCGGTCACGTCGGTGACGGCCGGGGTCTTGTCGACCACCAGGTTCTCGAAGTTGCCGCCAGTGGTCTTGGTGATGCTCGCGTCGACCTTGCCGGCGTCCTTGTAGACGTCATCGGCAGGCGCTGCGACAGTCGCGGTGCCAGTGGTCGCGCCTTTGGCGATGTTGATCACCGCGCCGTTGCTCAGGGTCACGGTCATCGCCGTGCCTGCCGGGTTGGTCAGGCTCGCGGTGTAAATGATCGAGCCGCCCTCGGCAACCGAAGCGGTGGCGCTCAGGCTGATATTGGTGGTGTCGACCGTATCGGTGACGGTGGTAACCACTGCCGAACGGTTGGCATCGACCTGCTCGAAGTTGCCGCCGCTATGGCTGGCAATCGCGGTTTGTACTTTGCCGCCATCGACGTACGGGGTATTGGCAGGTGCGGCGAAGTTCACCGAGCCGCTGGTGGCGCCGGCGGCGATGTTGATCACCGCGCCGTTGGCCAGGGTCACGGTCATGGCGGTGCCAGCCGGATTGCTCAGGGTCGCGGTGTAGGTGATCTGTCCACCTTCGCTGACGGTGTCGCTGGCGCTGAGGGTCAGCGTGGTTTTGTCGACGGTGTCGTTGACGGTGGTGCTCACCGGAGTTTTGCTGACGTCGAGTTTCTCGAAGTTGCCGCCAGTCGCACCGGTCATGGTCACGGTGAGCTTGCTGACATCTTTGTAGACGTCATCGCTCGGCGCGGCGATGGTCACCGAGCCGCTGGTTTTGCCAGCCTCGATGGTGATGGTCTGGCCGTTGCTCAGGTTGACGGTGACCGGCGTTTGCGCGGCGTTGGTCAGGGTCGCGGTGTACGTGATCGACGTGCCTTCGAGCACATAGCTTTCAGCGCTGAGAGTCAGGTGCGTAGTGTTGATGGTGTCGGCGACGTTGGTCACCGCTGGCGTCGGATTGGCCACCAGGTTTTCGAAATTGCCGCCGTCGGTGCCCTTGATGGTCACTTCGACTTTGCCGGCGTCTTTGTAGACGTCATCGGCAGGCGCCGGAACGGTCACGGTGCCGGTGGTCTTGCCGGCGTCGATGGTGATGGTCGAACCGTTGCTCAGGGTCACGGTCACTGGCGTGCCGGCCGGGTTGGTCAGCGTCGCGGTGTAGACGATCGAACCACCTTCGTTGACGTTGCCGGTGGCGGTCAGCGAAACGGTGGTGGTGTCGACGGTGTCGGTCACGGTGGTGCTGACCGGGGTTTTGTCGGCGACCAGATTTTCGTAGTTGCCACCGGAAACGTTAGTGATCGAGTTGGTCAGCGGTGCGTGACCGGCCAGCACATCGTTCGGTGCAGTGGTGGTCACGGTGCCGGTGGTTTTACCCACTTCGATGGTGATGTTCTGGCCGTTGGCCAACGTCACGACGACAGGCGAACCGGTGACTGGCGCGCCGACGGTGGCGGTGTAAGTGACGGTGCCACCCTCAGCGGCGGTTTCGGTCGCGGTCAGCTTCACCGTCGAGGTGTCGATGGTGTCAGTGACGTCGGTCACGGCTGGAATGGTGCTTGGCACCAGGTTCTCGAAGTCGCCGCCGGTGGCGTTTTTGATAGTGACTTCGACTTTGCCGGCGTCCTTGTAGACGTCATCGGCAGGGGCAGCGACGGTCACGGTGCCGGTGGTTTTACCGGCTTCAATGGTGATTACCGAACCGTTCGACAGGGTCACGGTTACCGGGGTGCCAGCCGGGTTGGTCAGGGTTGCGGTGTAAACGATCGAGCCGCCTTCAGCCACGGTGCCGGTGGCGCTGAGCGTCAGGTTGGTGGTGTCGGTAGTGTCAGTCACGGTGGTGCTGACCGGTGTTTTGTCGGCGACGAGATTCTCGTAATTGCCGCCGGTCACATTGGTGATCGAGTTGGTCAGCGGCGCGTGGCCGTTCAGCGCGTCGTTTGGTGCGTTAGTGGTCACGGTGCCGGTGGTTTTACCCACTTCGATGGTGATGTTCTGGCCGTTGGCCAAGGTCACGACCACTGGCGAACCGGTGACCGGCGCACCCACGGTAGCGGTGTAGGTGACGGTGCCACCTTCAGCGGCAGTCTCGGTGGCGGTCAATTTGACCGTCGAGGTGTCGAGGGTGTCAGTGACGTCGGTGACGGCTGGCACGGTGCTCGGCACCAGATTCTCGAAGTTGCCGCCAGTGGCGTCCTTGATGGTGACTTCAACTTTGCCGGCGTCTTTGTAGACGTCATCGGCAGGCGCCGCAACGGTCACGGTCCCCGTGGTTTTGCCGGCTTCGATGGTGATGACCGAACCGTTCGACAGGGTCACGGTGACTGGCGAGCCAGCGGCGTTGGTCAGGGTCGCGGTGTAAGTAATCTGGCCGCCTTCAGCCACTGTGCCGGTCGCACTCAGTGTCAGGTCGGTGGTGTCAGTGGTGTCAGTAACAGTGGTACTGACCGGGGTTTTGTCGGCGACGAGATCTTCGTAATTGCCGCCGCTCACGCCCGTGATCGCGTTGGTGATCGGCGCGTGGCCGGTCAACGCATCATTCGGTGCTGTGGTGGTCACAGTGCCGGTGGTTTTACCCACTTCGATGGTGATGTTCTGACCATTGGCCAGGGTCACGACCACAGGCGAACCGGTCACCGGAGCGCCAACGGTGGCGGTGTAGGTGACGGTGCCACCTTCAGCCGCACTTTCGGTAGCCGTCAGTTTGACGGTAGTGGTGTCGACGGTATCGGTTACATCGGTGACGGCTGGAACGGTGCTCGGAACGAGGTTCTCGAAGTTACCGCCAGTGGCGTCCTTGATGGTCACTTCGACTTTGCCAGCGTCTTTGTAGACGTCATCGGCGGGTGCTGCGACGGTCACGGTGCCAGTGGTTTTGCCGGCTTCGATAGTGATCACCGAACCGTTCGACAGGGTTACGGTGACAGGCGAACCTGCGGCGTTGGTCAAGGTCGCGGTGTAAGTGATCTGGCCGCCTTCAGCCACAGAGCCGGTCGCGCTCAGCGACAGGTTGGTGGTGTCGGCGACATCGGTAACGCTGGTCGAAACCGGGGTCTTGTCGGCCACCAGATCTTCGTAATTGCCACCCGAAACGCCAGTGATCGAATTGGTCAGCGGCGCATTGCCGGTCAACGCATCGTTAGGGGCGGTAGTGGTCACGGTGCCGGTGGTTTTACCGACTTCGATGGTGATGCTCTGGCCGTTGGCCAGGGTTACCACGACAGGCGAGCCGGTGACCGGCGCACCGACGGTGGCGGTGTAAGTGACGGTGCCACCTTCAGCGACCGAGGTGTCGGCTGTCAGTTTCACGGTCGATGTGTCGAGGGTGTCAGTCACTTCGGTCACGGCTGGCACGGTGCTCGGCACCAGGTTCTCGAAGTTGCCGCCGCTGGCGTCCTTGATCGTCACTTCAACTTTGCCGGCGTCTTTATAGACGTCATCGGCTGGCGCCGGAACGGTCACAGTGCCAGTGGTCTTGCCCGCCTCGATGGTGATCACCGAGCCATTGCTCAGGGTCACGGTCACCGGTGTACCGGCAGGATTGGTCAGGGTCGCGGTGTAAACAATCGAACCACCTTCAGCCACGGTGCCGGTTGCCGTCAGCGACAGGTTGGTATCGTCGATCGAATCGGTAATGGTGGTGGTCGCTGGCGTGGTGTTCGGCACCAGGTTTTCGAAGTTGCCGCCGGTAGCGCCGGTAATCGTGGTGCTGACCGTGCTGCCATTGTTGTAAACGTCGTTGGCCGCGGTCGGCACGTTGACGGAGCCAGTGGTTTTGCCGGCTTCAATGGTGATGGTCGAGCCGTTCGACAGGGTGATCGTCACCGGGGTCTGCGCGGCGTTGGTCAGCGTTGCGGTGTAAGTGATCTGGCCGCCTTCGACGACCGTACCGGTGGCGGTGAGGCTCACGTTGGTGGTGTCGATCGAATCGGTAACCGTGGTGGTCGCCGGCGTAGTGTTCGGCACCAGGCTTTCGAAGTTGCCGCCGGTAGCGCCGGTAATGGTGGTGCTGACGGTGCCGCCATTGTTGTAGACGTCATTGGCCGCGGTCGGCACGTTGACGGTGCCGGTAGTCTGGCCGGCTTCGATGGTGATAGTCGAGCCGTTCGACAGGGTGACGGTCACCGGGGTTTGCGCCGGGTTGGTCAGGGTCGCGGTGTAAGTGATCTGGCCACCTTCGACCACTGTGCCCGTGGCAGTCAGGGTCAGGTTGGTGGTGTCGATCGAATCGGTGATGGTGGTCACCGCTGGCGTCGGGTTCGGCACCAGGTTTTCGAAGTTGCCGCCAGTCGCACCGGTAATCGTCGTGGTGACGGTGCTGCCATTGTTATAGACGTCGTTGGCCGGGGTCGGCACGTTGACGGTGCCGGTGGTTTGGCCCGCGCCGATGGTGATGGTCGAGCCGTTCGACAGGGTGACGGTGACCGGGGTTTGCGCCGGGTTGGTCAGCGTTGCGGTGTAAGTGATCTGGCCGCCTTCGGTGACACTCGGCCCCGCCGTCAGGGTGACGGTGGTGGTGTCGATGGTGTCAGTGACCTGGGTCGTGGCCGGGGTGGTCGGCGGCGTCACGGTGATGCCGTTGCCGCCGGTGGTGCCGGTGACGGTCACGTCGATCTGGCTCGGGTCGTTATAAACCGTGTCGTTCGGTGCCAGCGGCACGTTGACGGTGCCGGTGGTGGAACCGGCAGGAATCACGATCACCGCGCCGTTGGACAGAGTGATGGTCAGGTCGGTCAGCGGCGCCTGGGTCAGGGTCGCGGTGTAGACCAGCACGCCACCGGCTTCAGTGATGCTCGGCGTAGCGCTAAGGCTCAGGGTCGAATCACGCAGCGCGTTGGTGGTGGTGTCGGTGGTCTGGCCGCCGGTGATGTTTTGCGCGGCTTGACCGGCAGCATTGATGCCTGCAGTCGGGAAGCCAATGGTCGGGTCAACGCGGCCAGCGGTGGCGTCGAGCATCACGAAACTGTGACCGCCACCAGCGGCCCCGCCAGTGCCTGCGGCGCTCGGGCCGGCAGCGGTGGACTCAAGCGCGGTAGTCGGGTCGACACCGGCAGCGATGGCTTGCTGCAGTTCTGCTACAGAAGGGGCGGCCTGCGCGGTGGCCTCAGCCAGGTCAGTGCTGGAGTCGGGGGCGTTGGCGCTCCACTGAGTTTCACGGCCCAGATCGAGGGTGCGGCCATCTGCCAATTCAAGCGACACGGCGCCGGAGAGGCCGGTGTCGATCTGGTCGCCGACAAACAGGCGATCGCCTTCAACGAGTACGCGGCGCACGCCCTCTGGGGACACCACGAATACCTGACCGACAATGCTTTTGACGATGGCAACAACACTGCTCATTGAAGACTCTCCGGGGTGTCACGTTCAGTTGACTTCCATGGACCTGAGGGCATGGGCGCCGATTCAGTCTGGACGTACTTTAAAAATTTGCGAAACAAGTTTGACGCATGTTTTCGTCAATATTTTGGCTAGATTCTTTCGCTATTAACTTTATGCCAAACTATTGACCTTCTGGGTGCCATCCTAAACAATCGTCCCACTAATGTCACATTGATATTTCCGCGGCGACCTGTCCTTCAGCGTGTGATCCAGTTCTTGTTTTGAACTTTCCGACATACGGTCAATCTGGTTGCCATCATCCGACGCAGCGCCACGTTTTGCTGTGATTCAAGACAAGAAGTTCTGGGAAATTCCTACCATGCGTTCGCCCCTGTTTCTGGCTGTACCCTTCGCTCTCGCCGCCTCTTTTGTACAAGCACAATCCTTACCAGAAGCCATGCAGCAGGCATTGGATGTCCATCCGGAAATCCAGGCAGGGGTAAATAGTCGTTTGGCCGCGGATTATCAATTAAGAGCGGCGAAAGGTGGATACCTGCCCAAGGTCGATCTGCTCGGCGGTTATGGCCGTGAAGGCACCGACAGCGTCACCACCCGCGCCAATTCCGGTAACCACTACGAAACCCTCAACCGCAGCGAGTCAAGTTTACGTCTCTCGCAAATGGTCTTTGACGGTTTTGCGACGTCCAGCGAAGTCGGGCGTCAACAAGCCACCGTCAACTCCCGCGCTTACTCGCTGCTCGGTACTTCCGAGCGCACCGCGCTGACCGTCGCCCAGGTTTACCTGGACGTGCTGACACGTCGCGAATTCGTGCGTCTGGCCGAAGAAAACCTCAAGAGCCACCAGCGCATCTACGACCAGATCCAGCTGCGCACCCAGCGTGGCGTCGGCAGCGGTGCCGACCTCGATCAGGCCGAAGCGCGTTTGTCCCAGTGCCGCAACAACCTGATCACCGAGCAGACCAATCTGGCCGACTCGGAAACCAACTTCCTCAGCGCCGTCGGCCAGATGCCCGATCAACTCGAGCGTCCGGCGCCGTTCATGGCGATGATGCCGGCCAACCTCAATGAAGCGCGCCAGCAGATGCTGGAAAACAGCCCGATCCTGCGTTCGGCCGAATCCGACATCGCCGCTGCCGAGAAGCAGTACGAAACCGCCAAGTCGACCTTCTACCCACGTTTCGACGCCGAACTGGGCCGCACTGCCGACAACGATCTCGACGGCCAGAACGGTCACAACAACGAGTGGCAGGCGATGCTGCGCATGCGCTTCAACCTCTATTCCGGTGGCAGCAACAAGGCCGATCTGGAATCCAAGTCGTACCTGTCGAACCAGGCGCTGGACATCCGCAACAACGCTTTGCGTCAGTTGAACGAAGAACTCGGTCTGGCCTGGAACGCCTTGAACAACGCCAACGCGCAGGTGCCGATCGCGCAGCAATACGTCGACCACAGCACCTCGGTGCGCACCGCTTACCAACGTCAGTTCAGCCTTGGCGAACGTACCTTGCTGGATTTGCTCGACAGCGAAAACGAGTTGTTCACCGCTTCGCGGCGTCTGGCTGAAATCAAAAACATTCAGTTATTTACTCAGTACCGAATCAAGGCGACCATGGGCGAGTTGCTCAGAAGCCAGGGAGTGGTCGCACCGTTGGCATCCGTTGTGCAAAACGACGTGAAGCCCAAGGTCCAGCTGCCTGGGATGAATTGAGTTATCCCTTTTCAACTGTCAAAGAGTGTCGAGCGTGGAATCAGAAGTCAGTCGAGTTCAACTCAGTCATGATCCACGCGCGTTGCACGACGATCCTTTACTGGACGGACTGCTCGCCCTTTGCATGCTTCATCAGAAACCCGCCAGCGCGGCGATGCTGACCACCGGCCTGCCGCTGCCCAAACAACGCCTGAGTGTCGAGTTGCTGCCCCGTGCGGCGGCTCGCGCCGGCCTGCAAGGGCGCGTGCTGCAACGCAAACTGGAAGAAATTCCGGCGATTGCCATGCCGGCGTTGCTGCTGCTCAAGGATGGCCGCAGCGCCGTCCTGCTCGGCTGGCAGGGCGACAACGAAGCACGGGTGCTGCTCAGCGAAACCGACGGCGGCGAGTCCATCGTCAGTCGCGAACTGCTCGCCGACGATTACACCGGCAAAGTCTTCTTCGCTCAGCCGCAACACAAATTCGACGTCAATCACGGCACGCTGATTCCGCGTGCACGCTCGTGGTTCCGCGACACCCTCAAGCGTTCGCGCTGGCTGTATGCCGATGCGATCGCCGCGAGTTTCCTGATCAACATCATTGCCATGGCTGCGCCGCTGTTCGTGATGAACGTCTACGACCGCGTGGTGCCGAACCAGGCCGAAGCGACCCTGTGGGTGTTGGCGCTGGGCATCACCGGCGCCTACCTCTTTGACCTGATCCTCAAGAGCCTGCGCAGTCTGTGCCTGGATCTGGCCGGGAAGAAAACCGACCTGATCATCTCGGCGACGCTGTTCGAACGCATCGTCGGCATGTCGATGAAATACCGCCCGGCGCGGGTCGGCAGCTTTGCGCAGAACATCCACGAGTTTCAGAGCCTGCGCGACTTCCTTGCCTCGCTGACCCTGACCAGCCTGATCGACCTGCCGTTCACCATCCTCATCTTCATCGTCATCGCCATTCTCGGCGGGCATCTGGTGTGGATTCCGGTGCTGGCGTTCCCGATTGCGTTGCTGATCGGCTACGCCTTGCAGAAGCCGCTGGTGGCCACCATGGAACGCACCATGGCCCTCGGTGCCGAGCGCCAGTCGAGCCTGATCGAAACCCTCGCCGGCCTCGACGCGGTTAAGGTCAACAATGCCGAAAGCGAACGTCAGTACCAGTGGGAGCAGACCATCGGCACCCTCAGTCGCCTCGAACTGCGGGTGAAAATGCTCTCCGGCCTGGCGATGAACATCACCCTGCTGATCCAGCAACTGGCCGGGGTGATCATGATCGTCTTCGGCGTCTACCAGATCATTGCCGGCAACCTGAGCATGGGTGGTCTGATTGCCTGCTACATGCTTAGCGGCCGCGCCCTCAGTCCGCTGGCCTCGCTGTCCGGTCTGTTGACCCGTTATCAGCAGGCACGGGTAACCATGACTTCGGTCGACCAGATGATGGAGCTGCCGCAAGAGCGCAACTTCGAAGAGCGCCCGTTGAGCCGCAAGGTTTTGCAGGGCGCGATCGAGTGCCGCCAGCTCAATTTCACCTACCCGGAACAACAGAACCCGGCGCTGAAGAACATCAACCTGGTGATCCGCCCCGGCGAGAAAATCGGCATCATCGGTCGCAGCGGCTCGGGCAAAAGCTCCCTCGCCAAATTGCTGGTCGGCCTGTATCAGCCGGACGACGGTGCGTTGCTGGTCGACGGTGTGGATATTCGTCAGATTGATGTCAGCGAACTGCGTTACAACATCGGCTACGTGCCGCAGGACATTCAGCTGCTGGCCGGCACCCTGCGTGACAACCTCGTCTCTGGCGCACGCTATGTAGAAGACGAGCTTGTTCTGCAGGCGGCCGAACTGGCCGGCGTCCACGAATTCGCCCGTCTGCACCCGCAAGGCTACGAGCTGCAAGTCGGCGAACGCGGGCAGAACCTCTCCGGTGGCCAACGGCAGAACGTCGCGCTGGCCCGGGCGCTGTTGCTCAATCCACCGATCCTGCTGATGGACGAGCCGACCAGTGCGATGGACAACACCGGTGAAGAACGCCTCAAGCAACGCCTCGCCGCCGTGATTGAAAACAAGACCGTGGTGCTGGTCACGCACCGGGCTTCACTCTTGTCGCTGGTCGATCGTCTGCTGGTGATCGATCGTGGACAAATTCTCGCCGATGGCCCGAAAGCCGCCGTGATGGAAGCGTTGAAGAAGGGGCAGATCAGTGTTGCTTAAGTCGGGTTTCAAGGATTCGATCCGTCGCTACTTCAAGGGCTCGGCATCACTGCAGGGCCAACCGCTGCCGGAGGTCAACAAAGCGCTGATCGAAGACGCCCCGCGCGTCGTGCGCCTGACCATCTGGGCGATCATCGGCTTCTTTATCTTCCTGCTGCTGTGGGCCAACTTCGCCGTGATCGACGAAGTGACCAAGGGCGACGGCAAGGCGATTCCGTCGTCGAAGATCCAGAAAATCCAGAACCTTGAGGGCGGGATCATCTCCGAACTGTTCGTCAAGGAAGGCCAGATCGTCGAAGCCGGCGCACCGTTGATTCGTCTCGACGACACGCGATTCGCCTCCAACGTCGGCGAAACCGAGGCCGATCGTCTGTCGATGCTGCTGCGCGTTGAGCGTCTCAGCGCAGAGGTCGACGACCGTCCGCTGAATTTCCCCGAGGACGTGCTCAAGGCTGTTCCGGGTCAGGCAAAAAGCGAAGAGTCGCTGTACATCAGCCGCCGCCAGCAACTGCATGACGAGATCGGTGGTTTGCAGGAGCAGTTGATTCAGCGTCAGCAAGAGCTGCGCGAATTCGCCTCCAAGCAAGCGCAGTATCGTCAGCAGCTCGGCTTGCAGCGTCAGGAAATCAACATGTCCGAGCCGCTGGTGGCCCAGGGCGCGGTGTCCCCGGTGGAAGTCTTGCGTCTGAAGCGTGCCGAGGTGGAAACCCGTGGTCAGCTGGATGCGACGACGCTGGCCATTCCGCGTGCCGAATCGGCGATCAAGGAAGTGCAGCGCAAAATTGATGAAACCCGTGGCAAATTCCGCAGCGAAGCGCTGACCCAACTCAACGAGGCGCGCACCGACCTGAACAAGGCCAGCGCGACCGGCAAGGCGCTGGAAGACCGCGTCAGCCGCACGCTGGTGACATCGCCGGTGCGCGGCATCGTCAACAAGTTGCTGGTCAACACCATCGGTGGCGTGATCCAGCCGGGCAGCGACATGGTCGAAATCGTACCGCTGGATGACACCTTGCTGGTCGAAGCGAAGATCCGCCCGCAAGACATCGCCTTTCTGCATCCGGGCCAGGAAGCGATCGTCAAATTCACTGCGTACGACTACACCATCTACGGCGGGCTCAAAGCCAAGCTTGAGCAGATCGGTGCCGACACCATCACCGACGAAGACAAGAAAACCACGTACTACATCATCAAGGTGCGCACTGAGCGTAGCCACTTGGGTACCGATGAAAAGCCGTTGCTGATCATCCCGGGGATGGTTGCGTCGGTGGATATCATTACCGGCAAGAAGTCGGTGTTGAGTTATTTGCTCAAGCCGATCATCCGCGCGCGGGCTGAGGCGTTGCACGAGCGTTGATTTTTTAGTGACCTCACTGGCCTCATCGCGAGCAGGCTCACTCCTACAGTAACCGCATTTCTCCAGATGGAATGCGATCCCTGTAGGAGTGAGCCTGCTCGCGATAGCGGCAGCCCAAACACCACATCTCTGTCAGGAAGTGACAAAAACCGTCACTCACCACTCAGTCCATTCCTCACCAATCGCCATATCGTTATTCAATAACGGTATTTAATCTCCAGTTCTTATAGCTATAAAGTCATCCCCCTGCGTACCTGCCGACCAATCGGCGCGCCGCACGACCTGAACCAACACGCAATCCAGCGTGAGTGTCTGATCGACGAGCGCGCCCGTGAGCGTGCCGTGCGTGGGAGATGGAAAGATGTCCGCAGCTACTGCTTCCCCAAGCGCCGCGACCGCCGCGCCGCAATCCTTTGAAATCCGCCCGTTCAGCGGTGCCGTCGGCGCCGAAATCATCGGCCTCGACCTCACCCGGCCGATCAATGATCAGGACTTCGCGCGCATTCACCGCGCGCACCTGGATCACCACGTCGTGGTGTTCCGCGACCAGCAAATCACCCCGCAGCAACAGATCGACTTCAGCCGCCGCTTCGGCGTGTTGCAGATCCATGTGCTCAAGCAATTCCTGTTGGCCAACCACCCGGAAATCCTCATCGTTTCCAACATCGTTGAAAACGGCCAGAACATCGGCCTCGGCGATGCCGGCAAGTTCTGGCACTCCGACCTCTCCTATAAAGAGCTGCCAAGCCTTGGCTCGATGCTTCACGCGCAAGAACTGCCGTCCGAGGGCGGCGACACGCTGTTCGCCGACATGCACAAAGCCTGGGACAACTTACCCGAAGCGTTGCGCAAAGCGGTCGAAGGCCGCAGTGCTGCGCACTCCTACACGGCGCGTTACAGCGAAACCAAATTCGAAGGCAACTGGCGCCCGACCCTGACCCCGGAGCAACTGGCTCAAGTCGCCGAAGTGGTGCATCCGGTGGTGCGTACGCACCCGGAGAACGGACGCAAGGCGCTGTTCGTCAGCGAAGGTTTCACCACGCGCATCGTCGGCCTGCCGGAAGACGAGAGCCAGCAACTGCTGAGCGAGCTCTATGCCCACAGCGTGCTGCCGCAAAACATCTACCGCCATCAGTGGCAGCCCCACGATCTGGTGTTCTGGGACAACCGCTCGCTGATCCATCTCGCCGCCGGCTGCCCCGCACACCTGCGCCGCAAGCTGTATCGCACGACCATTCAGGGCGACGCGCCTTTCTGATTCGCCGGAGATTGATCAAAAAATGAACGCTCCCTTGCCAGGTCACGCGGCCAGCAACCCGATCGCCCGCAGCGACGCGTTGCTGGCGGTCGATCATGTCAGCCTCGAATACCGCACGCCGCAACGCGTGGTGCGTGCCACCCACCAAGTCAGTTTTGAAATTGATCCGGCCGATCGCTACGTGCTGCTCGGCCCGTCCGGTTGCGGCAAATCCACCTTGCTCAAAGCGGTCGCCGGGTTCATTCAGCCGTGCGAAGGTGAAATCCGCCTGCAAGGCCAGCGCGTCGACGCACCGGGGCCAGACCGGATTGTGGTGTTTCAGGAATTCGACCAACTGCCACCGTGGAAAACCGTCAAACAGAACGTGATGTTTCCGCTGCTCGCTTCGCGAACGCTGAAGAAAAAAGCAGCTGAAGAGCGCGCGCTGCACTATCTGGAAAAGGTTGGGCTGGCGGCGTTTGCCGATGCCTACCCGCATACCTTGTCCGGCGGCATGAAGGCGCGCGTGGCGATTGCCCGGGCGTTGGCGATGCAGCCGAAAATCCTCTTGATGGACGAACCGTTCGCCGCGCTCGATGCGCTGACCCGGCGCAAGATGCAGGAAGAGTTGCTGCTGCTTTGGGAAGAGGTGCGCTTCACCCTGTTGTTCGTTACCCACTCGATTGAAGAGGCGTTGGTGGTCGGTAATCGCATCCTGCTGCTGTCGCCGCATCCCGGCCGAGTGCGCGCCGAAGTGCACAGCCATCAATACGACTTGCACAGCTTGGGTGGCGTGGCGTTTCAGGAGTCGGCGCGGCGCATTCATCGTCTGCTGTTCGACGAAGGCCAGTCGCCGGAAACCGAGCGTGACCACGACTTCAACGACATTCGCATCGCCTATTGAGCGGCCAGGAGGATTACCCGATGAGCCATTCATCATCTGTGCGTGAAGAATTCGAAGTTGTGCTGGAGCCGTTGACCGAAGTGCCGGTCGAGCGTGAACTGTCGCTCGGCACGCGGCTGTGGCAACAGGGCTGGCTGCGTAAAGGCCTGATCCTGATTGTGCTTGCGGTCGTTTGGGAGGTGGTCGCGCGGATTCAGAACAACGACCTGATGCTGCCGAGTTTTCTGCAGACCAGCCATGCGCTGTTCGATGGCTTGCTCAGCGGTGAACTGCTGGCCAAGGTGTGGATATCGCTGGTGGTGCTGATCAAGGGTTACCTGATCGGTATCGTGTTGGCGTTTGCACTGACCACGCTCGCGGTGTCGACGCAGTTGGGCCGCGATCTGCTGAGCACGATGACTTCGATGTTCAATCCGTTGCCGGCGATTGCCCTGCTGCCCTTGGCGCTGCTGTGGTTTGGCCTGGGGCAGAACAGCCTGATTTTTGTGCTGGTGCATTCGGTGTTGTGGGCCTTGGCACTGAACACTTACGCGGGGTTTCTCGGGGTCTCGGAAACCTTGCGCATGGCCGGGCGCAATTACGGTTTGAAGGGTTTGCGGCTGGTGCTGTTCATCCTGATCCCGGCGGCGCTGCCGTCGATTCTCGCTGGATTGAAGATTGGCTGGGCGTTTGCCTGGCGCACGTTGATCGCGGCGGAACTGGTGTTTGGCGCGACCAGCGGCAAGGGTGGGCTGGGTTGGTACATCTTTCAGAATCGCAATGAGCTGTACACCGACAAGGTGTTTGCCGGGTTGGCGGTGGTGATTCTGATTGGCTTGCTGGTGGAGAATCTGGTGTTCGATACGCTGGAGCGGGTGACCGTGAAGCGGTGGGGGATGCAGCGGTAATTCTGTGGCGTTGCGACTGGCCTCATCGCGAGCAGGCTCACTCCTACACGGGATCTGTGTAGGACACAAAATCTGTAGGCACTGAAGATCTAATGTAGGAGTGAGCCTGCTCGCGATAGCGTCAGTCATGCCACCGCAATACTTGAAGGATGTTTGCTAGCATTGCGCCCAGATCAATCCTGATCAGCCATGAGTGCTCAGCATGCAACTCCCGGACATGAACCTTCTGGTCGCCCTCGACGCTTTGCTCGACGAGGGCAGTGTGGTCGGCGCTGCGCGGCGGATGAACCTCAGTCCGGCAGCCATGAGCCGCACCCTGACGCGAATCCGCGAAGCCATCGGCGACCCGATCCTCGTGCGTGCCGGCCGAGGTCTGGTGCCAACGCCCAAAGCGCTGGAACTGCGCGAACAGGTGCGCGATGTGGTCGAGCAGGCCGCGCTGTTGTTCCGCTCCGCCGACACCGTGGAGCTGGGCACGCTGCGTCGGCGCTTCAGCATCCGCGCCAACGACTTTTTCATCGGGGTGTACGGCGGTAAGCTGTTCGACACCCTCGATCAACTCGCGCCGCACTGCGAATTGCGCTTTGTCCCGGAAGGCGATGGCGATGATGAAGCCCTGCGAGAAGGGCGCATCGATCTGAGCGTCAGCAACACCCGGCCCGTCACCCCGGAAGTCAAAGTGCAGAACCTGTTTTCTACACACTTCGTTGGCTTGGTGCGTGAAGACCATCCCTTGCTTGACGGCGAAATCACTGCCGAGCGCTACGCCGGGTTTTCCCATATCAGCATGTCGCGTCGTGGCATCGCCCGTGGCCCGATTGATACGGCGCTGAATGCCTTGGGGCTGGAGCGCCGCGTCGCGGTGATTGCGCCGAGTTTTCATGCGGCGATGTTTGCGCTGCCGGATTCCGACCTGATCCTGCCAGTGCCCAAGGAAGCGCTGCTGAGTGTGCGCCGGCTGGGTTTGAAACTGCGTTCGTTCGACCTGCCAATCCCTTTGCCGACGTTGATGCTGACCCAGGCCTGGCACCCGCGCTTCGACAAGGATCCGGCACACCGCTGGCTGCGCGAAACGCTTAAGGCCTGTTGCGACGAAACGTGGCTGGCGGCCCAGCCTTAATCCCCGAGAAAACACAAAACCCTGTGGGAGCGAGCCTGCTCGCGAAAGCGCTGGATCAGTCACCCATGATATTGACTGACCCGACGCCTTCGCGAGCAGGCTCGCTCCCACAAGGGATGTTCATTGTTGTGTCTGGCGCACTTATAACCTGCCAATAAGTCAATTTTCGTCATTGCCAAGCCCGACTAAGATGCTCCGGTATTTTTCCCTCCGGAGTGAGTATTCATGACATCCCTGACGGCGGCAGCGCCCATCGCTGCGGCCAGCCCGGCGAAGGCGATCACGCCACCGGTGTTCGGGGCGCGGATCATCATCGGTCTGGTCGGCGTGTTGCTGGCAGTGCTGGTGTCGGGCCTCAACGAGATGGTCACCAAGGTGGCCCTGGCCGACATCCGTGGCGCGCTGAGCATCGGTTACGACGAAGGCACCTGGCTGGTCGCCAGTTACACCGCCACCTCGGTCGCGGCCATGGCCTTCGCGCCGTGGTGTTCGGTGACCTTCTCGCTGCGCCGCTTCACCCTCTGCGCGATCGGTCTGTTCACTCTGCTCGGCGTGCTGTGCCCGTTCGCCCCCAATTACGAAAGCCTGCTGCTGATGCGCATCCTGCAAGGCCTCGCCGGCGGTGCGTTACCGCCGATGCTGATGACCGTCGCCCTGCGCTTTTTGCCGGCCAACATCAAGCTTTATGGTCTGGCCGGTTATGCGCTAACGGCGACATTCGGCCCCGGTCTCGGCACGCCGCTGGCCGGTTTATGGACCGAATACGTCGGCTGGCAATGGACGTTCTGGCAGATCATCGTGCCGTGCCTGATCGCCATGGCGATGGTCGCGTGGGGCATTCCGCAGGACCCGCTGCGTTTGGAACGCCTCAAATCGTTCAACTGGAAAGGTCTGCTGCTGGGCTTTCCGGCGATCTGCATGTTGGTGATCGGTTTGCTGCAAGGCAATCGGCTGGACTGGTTCGAATCGAGCCTGATCTGTGGATTGCTCGGCGCCGGCTCGCTGCTGCTGGTGGCGTTTCTGATCAACGAATGGTCGCAGCCGATTCCGTTTTTCAAATTGCAGATGCTCGGTATCCGCAACCTTTCGTTCGCACTGATGACCCTGGCTGGCGTTTTGGTGGTGTTGTTGGCGGTGGTGCTGATTCCGTCGAGCTATCTGGCCCAGGTGCAAGGTTATCGCCCGGTGCAGACCGCGCCGATCATGCTCATCGCCGCATTGCCGCAACTGATTGCGCTGCCGTTGGTGGCCGCGCTGTGCAACCTGCGCTGGGTGGATTGTCGCTGGGTGCTCGGCATCGGTTTGAGCATGTTGGCGCTGTCCTGCCTGGGCGGATCGCAGCTGACCTCGCAGTGGATTCGCGACGACTTCTATGTTCTGCAATGGCTGCAGATTTTTGGTCAGCCGATGGCGGTGCTGCCGCTGTTGATGCTCTCGACCGGCAGCATCACACCGCTGGACGGTCCCTTCGCATCGGCATGGTTCAACACCGTGAAAGGCCTGTCGGCCGTGGTCGCCACCGGGGTGATCGAGGCGCTTACCACGTCGCGCCTGCATTTCCACTCAAGCATGTTGGTCGACAGCCTCGGCAATTCGCCGCTGGCCGATCGTAGCGATCCGGGCCTCGCCCATCGCCTGCACGAACAGGCCGTGGTGCTGACTTCTTCCGATCTCTACGTGTGCATGGCTGGCGTCGCAGTGGCGTTGATCCTGCTGATTTTCTGGCTGCCGACGCGGATCTATCCGCCGCGCGCACCGACATGATGGCTGTATTGAAACAGAAGGTTTTTATGACGACTCAAGCAAAGCAAAAACTCGCGGTTGCTGTAGCGGCCGCGCTGGCTGTCGGCGTGCTGGTGTACCTGGCGCTGCCCGGTATGTTTGGCAAACGCACCCAGCAAAATACCAACGACGCATTCGTCTCCGCCGACTACACCCTGGTGGTGCCGCGTGTGGCCGGTTTCATCAAGGAAGTGCTGGTGGAAGACAACCAGCAGGTCAAAGCCGGGCAGTTGCTGGCGTTGATCGATGATCGTGATTTGCGTGCGTCGGCTGAAGCGGCGGACGCGCAAACCCTGGTGGCGCGGGCACAGCTGCAGAACGCCAAGGCAACGCTGGAGCGGCAGACCTCGGTGATCGCTCAGGCGCAAGCCTCGGTGGTGTCGGCCAAGGCGGAAATGGCCTTCGCCCAGCAAGAACTGAATCGCTACAACCATTTGGCCGGCGTCGGTGCCGGGACTGTGCAGAACGCGCAACAGGCACGCACCCGCATCGATCAGGCCACGGCGCATCTCGACACGGCCACGGCGAAACTGGCGGCGGAGCGCAAGCAAGTCGATATCCTCAGCGCCCAGCGTGACGCTGCCGAAGGCAGTTTGAAGCACGCACAAGCGGCGCTGGAAATCGCCAGTTTCGAACTCTCCTACACCCGCATCACCGCGCCGCAGGACGGCATGATCGGTGAGCGGGCCGTGCGCGTCGGCGCCTATGTGACGCCGGGCAGCAAACTGCTGGCGGTGGTGCCATTGAAGCAGGCATATGTCGTGGCGAATTTCCAGGAGACACAACTGACCGACGTGCAGCCAGGGCAAGAGGTGCAAGTACGCGTCGACAGCCTGGGTGGTGAAGCGCTGACCGGTCGTGTCGAGAGCATTGCGCCGGCCACGGGAGTGACCTTCGCAGCAGTCAAACCGGATAACGCCACCGGCAACTTCACCAAGGTGGTGCAGCGGATTCCGGTGAAGATCATGCTCGAACCGGGTCAGCCGTTGGCCGAGCGCTTGCGCGTGGGCATGTCGGTGGAGGCGAGTATTGATACCGCCAGTTCGGCGACGTCGGTGCGTGAGGTGACTCAGCGATGAGCCGTGTTGATCGAACCGACGCCTTCGCGAGCAGGCTCGCTCCCACAGGGAGAATGCATTCCAACAGGTGGGAGCGAGCCTGCTCGCGAAGAGGCCAGTGGCAGCAAATCACTCTGAGTGCCTTGCTCACAATGAGTCTCGCCGCCTGCACCGTCGGCCCAGACTTCCAGAAACCCGAAGCCACACAAATCACCGACTGGGCCAAACCCGCCAAGTCCGCCCCCAGCCAAGCGGTCAGCGAACCCCTCAACGAACGCTGGTGGGAGGTCTTCCACGACGCGCAACTCTCCGCGCTGACTCAGCGTGCGGTGCAGAGCAACCTCGACTTGCAACTGGCCAGCAGCCGTCTGCAACAAAGCCGCGCCGCCCGCCAGGTCATCACTGCTGAGCGCTATCCAAACACCGCGGCCACCGGCAGTTACTCGCGCGAACGCAACAGTGGCAAAGGCCTGAACGACCCATCCGGCCACAACGGTGATTCCGCCTTCAACCTGTGGGACGCCGGTTTCTCCGCCTCATGGGAACTGGATTTCTGGGGTCGCGTGCGCCGCGAAACCGAAGCTGCCGACGCCAACCTCGAAGTCGCTGAAAACGACCGTCGCGGTGTGTTGCTGGCGGTATTGGCAGACACCGCGCAGAACTACATCCAGTTGCGCGGCGTACAGAACACTCGCGCGGTCACCGAAGAAAACCTCGACGTCGCCCGGCACAGCCTGAAACTCTCGCAACTGCGCCTGGCCGATGGCGTTGCCACTGACCTGGACGTCGCCGAAGCCGCCGCGCAAGTCGCCGCGATCGAGTCGCGTCTGCCGGCGCTGGAACAACGCCAGTCGCAACTGATCAACGCGATCAGCCTGCTGATGGGCGAACCGCCACAGGCCCTCGCCAAAGAGTTATCCACAGACGCCGCAGTGCCGCAGTCGCCGCTGCAAGTCGCCATCGGCCTGCCGTCGCAACTGGCCGAACGCCGCCCGGACATCCGCCAGGCCGAAGCGCGCCTGCACGCCGCTACTGCCAATATCGGCGTGGCCAAAGGCGATTTCTATCCGCGCATTACCCTGTCCGGCAACCTCGGTTCGCAAGCCATGCAACTCAGCGATTTCGGTTCGTGGGGGTCGCGTGCCTTCGGCATCGGCCCGCAGTTCAGTTTGCCGCTGTTCGACGGTGGACGCCTGCGCGGGGTGCTGCAACTGCGCGAAGCCCAGCAGCAGGAAGCGGCCATCGCCTACCAGCAGACCGTGTTGCGCGCCTGGCATGAAATCGACGATCAGTTGACCGCTTACAACGCCAGCCAGCGCCGCCGCGACAGCCTCGCCGAAGCCGTCCGCCAGAACCAGATCGCCCTGCGCACCGCGCAACAGCAATACGTCGAAGGCGTGGTCGACTTCGTCAACGTTCTTACTGTGCAAGGCGCGTTGCTGGCGACGCAGGAACAGTGGGTCGAGAGTTCGACCGGGGTTTCGCTGGCGATGGTCGGTTTGTACAAGGCATTGGGCGGGGGGTGGGAGTCGGTGTATCCGCAAGAGAAAATCGTCGCCGGGTTGCCGGGTGTCGTGAAAGCGCCTGCCGACATCGACGGTTCTGCTGTGGCTGACCTAAAGTGATTGGCAGGTTGGCGCGTCATACTCTCGTGGCGCTGCGGTGCGGCAAGAGGAAGCGATGGCGGTCAATCGAGTCACGCCGATGGGCGACACGCAAGACCCGTTTGCCGCGCCCGGCTCCTGGTTCGGTAGTCTGCGCTGGGTGCGCTGGGTAAAAAATCACTGGCTGTGGCCGATTCTCGCGCTGGCCGCGTTCGTGCGTTTTTATGACCTGACGGCGGCGGCGATCTGGGGCGATGAAGGCTCCAGCCTGCTGCTGGCGCGCTACTCGCTGAGTGAAATCTGGCAACACGCTGCGTTCGATGTGCATCCGCCGCTGTACTTCATGCTGCTGCATGGCTGGGTCGAACTGTTCGGGGACGGCATTCTTGCGGTGCGCACACTCAGTGCGCTGGCCGGCATTGCGGCGGTCGGGCTGGGTGTGTGGCTGGTGGATCGCCTAGCCACTCGACGCGCCGCGTTTATCGCCGGATTGTTGCTCGCACTGCTACCGACGGCGGTGCGCTACAGCCAGGAAGTGCGCATGTACGCGCTGCTCGGAGCGCTGCTGATTGCCGCAAGCCTGGCGCTGGTCTACTGGATCCGGCGCCCGCAACGCCATCGCTATCTGTTGTACTACGCGCTGTTGATGAGCGCGGCGTTCTACACCCACTACTTCGCCGTGCTCGCGGCGCTTTGTCACTGGCTCTATCTGATTGCCATCCGCCTCCAGCGCGGTTACCGCTTTCGGCATATCCAGCGCTGGAACTGGTGGCTGGCGAACGTGGCCATCGTCGTACTGTACCTGCCTTGGCTGCCCAATCTGCTCGACTTGATGCAGCACATGGAACAGCTCAAGGCCGGCGGCGATGTCGGTTGGGAACCTGCTGTTACATTGAGTTCGCTGCCGTCGATGATCTGGTCGTGGCTGATTCAGGACGATGGCGAGACGCTGCCGCTGCTGATTTTCGCCGCGTTGCCCTTGGCATTGCTGGCGCTGACGGTTGTCGCGGTGATGCGTGATCGCAGTGTGTCGCGCGGCAGTATTCTGTTGGCGTTGTACACCGGACTGCCGCTATTGCTGGTGTATCTGGTGTCTTTCATCACCCCGGTCTTCATCGAGCGCTACCTGACGGCGTACGCCCTCGGTTTGCCGATGCTGGCGGCGCTGGCCATTGATCGTTTGTACAGCCGCGCCCGACTGGTTGCACTGGCGCTGCTGGTCGCGCTGATCGGTGTGGAACTGGTGGGTGTGAACAACAATGCAACGGTCGACAGCAACGACCAACTCGACCGAGTGGTGAGTTACGTCAACCGGCATTTTCTGCCGGGTGATCGCATCGTCACCAGCGACATGCTCTGGTACTTGAGCTACGTCTACTACGACCGCAGCGGCGCGCAGGTGCGCCTTTACACGCCACCGACGGCGGATGGCCAACCGACGCAGCCGAATGAGTACGGCTTCGGCACACTGGTAACGCGCGATGTCTATCTGGACAGCCTCGCTGAGTTGCCGGGAACTGGCCGGGTGTGGCTGGTCGGCAGCTTCGACGGCCCGGAAGAATTCTCACCCTTGCCCGCGACCTGGCAGGTCAGCGCCGAAGTCCATGCGGGCGGACTCAAGGCGCGCTTGTTCACCCCAACCCCTCCCGCAGGCTAACGCCAACCCCTGTAGGAGTTGCCGCAGGCTGCGATCTTTTGACCTTCAGGATTTCCCCGACAAATCCGCCATGCCCTTGAGCAATTCAATCGGCAACGGAAAGACGATCGTCGAACTCTTGTCGCCGGCGATCGAACTCAAGGTCTGCATATAGCGCAACTGCATCGCCCCGGGCTGACGTCCGAGCATTTCCGCGGCTTGCATGAGTTTTTCCGACGCCTGCAACTCGCCCTCGGCGTGGATCACCTTGGCCCGCCGCTCGCGCTCGGCTTCAGCCTGTTTGGCGATGGCTCGCACCATCGACTCGTTGAGGTCGACATGCTTGATCTCGACGTTGGCGACCTTGATGCCCCAGGCATCGGTCTGCGCGTCGAGCACTTGCTGAATGTCGATGTTCAACTGCTCGCGTTCGGCCAGCAGTTCATCCAGTTCATGCTTGCCGAGCACCGCACGCAGGGTGGTCTGGGCTAACTGGCTGGTAGCGGAAAGATAGTCCTCGACCTGAATAATCGCCTTTTGCGGGTCGAGTACGCGGAAATACAGCACGGCATTGACCTTGACCGACACGTTGTCGCGGGTGATCACGTCCTGCGGCGGCACATCGAGCACCACGGTGCGCAGGTCGACCCGAACCATTTGCTGCACCACCGGAATCAGCAGGATCAGCCCGGGGCCTTTGACCTGCCAAAAGCGGCCGAGCTGGAACACCACGCCGCGTTCGTACTCGCGCAGGATGCGAAACGTCGAGCCGGCCAAGGCAATGACCAGTAACAGCAGCGCAACAAAACCGATTTGCAGACCCATGATCACTCTCCGAGCGGTGCCGCGTCAGTCGCGGCCACTTGCAGCAACAATCCCTTGCGCGCCACCACGCGTACCGGTTGCCCGGTGCGCAGCGGCGTGGCACTGAGCACTTGCCAGCGTTCACCTTGCAGTTGCACCCAGCCGTTACGCGCATCGCCCGGTTGCACTGTGGTGATCGCGGTCACGCTGCCGAGCAGGCCGGCGTCGCCACTGACGGCGTGGCGCGGCCGGGTTTTCAGGGCGCGAATTACCAGCGCGAGCAACAGCAGGGCGCTGATCAGACCGAGACCGATCATCATTGGCGCCGGCAACTCGGCGTTACTCAGAATCAGCGCGCCGATCACGAACATGATGATCCCGCCCAGACCGATAACGCCGTAGTTGGGCAGCGCCGCTTCGGCGATCAGAAAGACGATGCCCAAGGTAATCAGCCACAAACCGGCCGGACTCATCGGCGGCAACGGGGTGTCGGCGGCGAGGGCTGAGCCGCTGATCAGCAGGAGTAAGACAAACGCACAACATCGGCTGTTCACGTGACCCTCCGCGAGCGTCATGGGCTGGTTCTTTCAGTCTAGTTGAGGGTTGTCCTGTATGAATTTTGATCAATGTGCAGATATGTCCGGTGAGCGGATTTCCCTGCGCCAAACACCCGCCGAACTAGACTCAAAGACACGGCAATCACCGTTCAGCGCAACACCGAGGTGCATCATGCGTATGGCAAGAAAGGTGCAGAGCAGCCTGAACCGGGCGCACTGCGAATACGACATCGTCGCCCACCGACACTCGTCCAGCAGCCTGGAAACCGCACGGGTCGCCGGGGTGCCCGCCGAGCGCGTGGCCAAATCGATCATCCTCGACGACCACCACGGGCACTACCTGATGGCCGTGCTGCCGGCCAGCCGTCACCTTGACCTGAGCAAGGTGCGCCTCAGTGGCGAATGGCAACTGACCCGCGAAAGCAATCTGGCGCACATCTTCGACGACTGCGAGCGCGGCGCGGTGCCGCCGCTGGGCGATTCCTACGGGCTCGACATGGTCATCGACCCGCTGCTGACGCGGCAGAAGGATATTTACCTGGAGGCGGGCAACCACAATTATCTGCTGCACATGAGCATGCCCGAGTTTCTGAAGATGGTGCCGCATGCCGAGGTGCGGGAGTTGAGTGATTAGGTTTTGTGGCGCAGGCACTGACGCCTTCGCGAGCAGGCTCGCTCCCACAGGTTGATCGCATTCCCCTGTGGGAGCGAGCCTGCTCGCGAATAATCTTCCAAACACCCCATTCATCAAGGAATTGCTCAATGGAAAGCCCAACGCACAGCTTGCCATCCCTGTTCAAACAACTCGGCCTTCCGGATGATCCGGTCAACATCGACAAATTCCTCACCACCCATTCCCCGCTCAAACCAGAGCTGCACCTGGCTGATGCGTTTTTCTGGACGAAGAGCCAGTCGCAGTTCTTGCGTGACGAGATTCTGGATGACGCCGATTGGGCGGAGGTGGTGGACCAGTTGAATGTGTTGTTGCGCAAGGGGCGTGAGAGCTGACTGAAAGCCAACCTCTTGTCATTCAATTGAGTGGAACGGTTGTTGAGGATCAAAAAATAGACCAAAATCACGACCTCAATTGAGGTCTTTTATTATGCAAAACGTTCTGGCCGATATGGCTGTCAGTGTCTCAGAATTAAAGAAAAACCCTTCCGCTGTGCTGAGCGGTGCGCATGGCGGTGCCGTGGCTGTTCTTAACCACAATCGCGTTATGGGCTATATGGTGCCAGCGGATGTGTACGAAGCAATGATGGAGCGACTTGATGATTTGGAGCTTGCTGAAATCGTTCGCGCCCGCAGCCATGAGACGCCAATTTCGGTGAGCCTGGATGACCTATAAGCTCGAATTTTTGCCATCCGCTCACAAAGAGTGGAACAAGTTGGGTCATACACTACGAGAACAATTAAAAAAGAAGCTGGGTGAGAGATTGAAGCTGCCCAGAGTCTCCGCTGACGCACTTCATGGAATGCCTGATTGCTACAAAATCAAATTGAAGGCTTCAGGCTATCGTCTGGTTTATCAGGTCATTGACGAGAGGGTCGTCGTTTCAGTCGTAGCGGTCGGTAAACGTGAGCGCAGTAGCGTTTATGAGAATGCAAAAAAGCGCTGATTTATCTCTCAGCGGCGGCTCTCTTCGCCCCAGTAGGCAATTTGTTTCAAAACTTGACTGAAATTCCCCTCCAATGCGATATTGATAGTTAGCAAACTAACAGTGTGCATTTCCTCGTGCCGAACGATCTCGACGCTCTCCAGATGAACATCAGCAGTGCCATGGTGGTGGCCGCCAGGCATTGGCGGAAGATCTGCCAGACCACGCTGGTCAACTATGGAATCTCCGAAGCCTGCGCCGTGCCGTTGTTGATGATCGGCCGCTTGGGCGAGGGCGTGCGCCAGGTGCAGGTGGCGCAGGCGGCCGGGATGGAGAGTCCGTCGCTGGTGCGTCTGCTCGATCAGTTGTGTCATTCCGGCTACGTCTGCCGCACCGAAGATGTCCAGGATCGCCGCGCCAAGTGCCTGAGCCTGACTGACACCGGTCGTGAACTGGTGCAAGCGGTGGAGATCGAACTAGTGCGTCTGCGTCATGAAGTGCTTGAGGGCATCGACCAGAGCGATCTGGAGGCTACGCTTCGGGTACTCAGAGCTTTTGAGGCGGCCCATCCGCCTGTGGTGATCAATTCTTGAACGGTTTTTTCTCCGGCATTCCGCCGGCCCGCGACTGGTTCTACGGGGTCCGTACGTTTGCAGCGTCGATGATCGCGCTGTACATCGCTTTGCTTATGCAAATGCCGCGTCCGTATTGGGCGATGGCCACGGTGTATATCGTCTCCAGCCCGTTTCTCGGGCCGACCAGTTCCAAGGCCCTATACCGCGCCATCGGGACTTTTCTCGGTGCCGCGGCGGCGGTTTTTTTCGTGCCGATGTTCGTGCAGAGCCCGTATGTGCTGGTGGTAGTCATCGCGCTGTGGACGGGGATTTTACTGTTCCTGTCCCTGCAACTGCGCACGGCCAACAACTACGCATTGATGCTCGCCGGTTACACCTTGCCGCTGATTGCCTTGCCGGTGGTGGATAACCCGCTGGCGGTGTGGGACGTGGCCGAAGCGCGGACCGAAGAGATTTTCCTCGGCATCGCCGTCGCTGCGGTGGTCGGTGCGATGTTCTGGCCACGGCGTCTGGCGCCGGTGTTCAACGATGCCGTGAGCAAGTGGTTCGCCGACGCAACGACCTACAGCCTGAAATTCCTCAGCCGCGACGTGCAGCCCGAAGAGGTCACCGCGCTGCGCATGGCCATGGTCGCCAACTTTAACAGCCTTGAATTGATGATCGGTCAGTTGCCCCACGAAGGCGCGCGACCGCAAACCGTGCGCAACACCAAAGAATTGCGCGGGCGGATGATTCATCTGTTACCGGTGATCGATGCGCTGGAAGACTCGCTCTACGCCCTCGAACGGCGCACGCCGGAACTGGTGGAAAAATTCGCACCGCTGCTTGCCGCGACCCGTGAATGGCTCGGTCACCCGGACGCCGACCTCGACCGCTGGCAAGCGCTGAAAGATCAGCTCGAAGCCCTGCAACCGAGCGTCGAGGCGCTTGAGGATCGCAGGCAATTGCTGTTCTCCAACTCGATTTATCGCCTCGGCGAATTCATCGATCTGTGGCAAGACTGCCGCAGTCTGCAGGACGCGATTCTTTGCGAACGCCAGGACAGCTGGCGCGCGGTGTACCGCCACTGGCGCCTGGGCCGGCTGACACCGTTTATCGATCGTGGTCTGATGCTCTACTCGGTGGCCTCGACCGTTCTGGCGATCATCACCGCCTCGGTGCTGTGGATTCTGCTCGGCTGGCCGGACGGCGGCAGCGCGGTGATTCTCGCCGCGGTGGCGTGCAGTTTCTTCGCCTCGATGGACGACCCGGCACCGCAGATTTACCGGTTCTTTTTCTGGACCGGCATGTCGGTGCTGTTCGCCAGCCTTTATCTGTTTTTGATTCTGCCCAACCTGCATGACTTCCCGATGCTGGTGCTGGCGTTTTCCATCCCGTTCATCTGCGTCGGCACGCTGACGGTGCAGCCGCGTTTTTTCCTCGGCATGCTGCTGACGCTGGTCAACACCTCGTCGTTCATCAGCATTCAGGGCGCTTACGATGCGGATTTTTTCGCCTTCGTGAACTCCAACCTCGCTGGACCGATCGGCCTGCTGTTCGCTTTCATCTGGACGCTGGTGGCGCGTCCGTTCGGCGCCGAGCTGGCGGCCAAGCGCCTGACCCGTTTCAGCTGGAAAGACATCGTCCATATGACCGAACCGGCCAACCTTGCCGAACACCGCAAATTGGGCGTGCAGTTGCTCGATCGACTGATGCAGCACCTGCCGCGTCTGGCCCTCACCGGCCAGGACACCGGCATCGCCATGCGCGAAGTGCGCGTCGGCCTGAACCTGCTCGATTTGCTCGCCTACACCCCACGGGTGACCGGCGCGCCGAACGCGCTGTTGCAGCAAGTGGTCAGTGAAGTCGGCGAGTATTTCCGCGCCTGCCTCAAGGCCGGCGAACGCTTGCCGGCGCCAGCGCCGTTGTTGATGACCCTCGATCGCACTCGTCGCGCACTCAATGGCCACGGCGACGATGAAACCCGTCTGAACCTGTTGCACGCCTTGAGCGGTTTGCGTCTGGCGTTGTTGCCCGGCGTCGAATTCGTCTCCAGTGCCGACGCCGAAGAACCGCTGCCCGATGGAGCGCCCCTATGATCGGTGATCTGGACATCAGCGGCATTTTCCTGCCGACCCTGCTGGTGTTGATGGGCATCACTTATGTGCTGTTTTTGTTGGTGCATGCCGTGCTTACGCGCCTGCACTTTTACCGTCTGGTCTGGCACCGGGCATTGTTCAACGTGGCCCTCTATGCCGTGCTCCTGTACGGCGTGGACTCACTCAGTCGATACCTGATGACATGAAAAAACCGTTTTTGACCATCGGTCGCGTGGTACTGACCCTGCTGATCGTGACTTTTGCCGTTGTCCTCGTCTGGCGCATGGTGATGTATTACATGTTTGCGCCGTGGACCCGTGACGGCCACATTCGCGCCGACATCATCCAGATCGCCCCGGACGTCTCCGGGCTGATCCAGCAGGTTGAAGTGAAAGACAACCAGTTGATCAAGCGCGGCCAGGTGCTGTTCAGCATCGACCAGGATCGCTTCAAACTGGCCCTGCGTCAGGCCAAAGCGGCTGTTGCCGACCGCGAAGAAACCCTCGCCCAGGCCCAGCGCGAAGCCAAGCGTAACCGGGGCCTCGGCAACCTGGTGCCGGCCGAACAGCTGGAAGAAAGCCAATCCAAGGTCGCGCGTGCGCAATCGGCACTGGCCGAAGCCATGGTCACCGTGGACAGCGCCCAGCTCAACCTCGACCGCTCGGTGATCCGTAGCCCGGTGGACGGTTACGTCAACGACCGTGCGCCGCGTCCGCAGGAGTTCGTCACCGCCGGGCGTCCGGTGTTGTCGGTGGTCGACAGCAATTCCTTCCACATCGACGGCTATTTCGAAGAGACCAAACTCGACGGCATTCATGTCGGTCAGTCGGTGGATATCCGTGTGATCGGCGACCGTGCGAAATTGCGCGGGCATGTCGAAAGCATCGTCGCCGGCATCGAAGACCGCGACCGCACCAGCGGCAGCAACCTGCTGCCGAACGTCAACCCGGCGTTCAGCTGGGTGCGGCTGGCGCAGCGGATCCCGGTGCGGATTGCCTTTGATGATGTGCCGGAAGATTTCCGCATGATCGCCGGGCGTACCGCTACGGTGTCGATCATTGAAGACTCAAAAGTCGACGATAAAAAGCAGGAGCCCGCGCAATGAGCAGGGCCCTGATGATCGCCGGGTTGGGCGTGATGTTGTCGGCGTGTCAGATGGTTGGCCCGGACTATTACGTGCCGGAAGACGCGGCAGTGCAACGCAAGGATTTTCAGGGCGAACTGGCCGTTGCCGGCAAACCTGTGGTGTCGGCGCCAGTACCGGCGGATTGGTGGCGGCTATATAAAGACCCGCGTCTGGATCAACTGGTGCAGCAGGCCATGGCTTCCAACACCGATCTGCGCGTCGCCGCTGCCAATTTGCAGCGCGCCCGTGCGCAGGTCGATGAGGCCGAAGCAGCCGGTGGCTGGAGCGGCGGGGTGAAAATGGGTGCCCAGCGTTTGCAGGAATCCGGTCAGGCATTCTTGCTGCCGGAAAAAGTCCCGGTGGCCAACATCGGTGACATCGGCATCAGCGCCTCGTATCAGTTCGACCTGTGGGGCACGTTGCAGCGAGGCATCGAAGGCGCGAAGGCCAACGCCGACGCGACCCAAGCCGCCGCCGATACCGCGCGCATCACCTTGGTCGCGGACGTGGTTCGCGCCTACACCCAAGTCTGCGCGGCCAACGAAGAACGCGAAATCGCCCAGCATTCCCTCGACCTGCAGTCCCAAGGCACTACGCTGATCCAGCGTTTGCGCGACGCCGGGCGTGGCGATGAAACCCAGGTCACCCGTTCGCAAACCCAATTCAAATCCCTGCGCGCCGAGATGCCGCGTTATGAAGCGGCGCGTCAGGCCGGGTTGTTCCGTCTGTCGATGTTGCTGGCGAAACCGGTCGACCAATTGCCGGCCGGCACCGCGACTTGCGCTGAACTGCCGAAAATCGCTCAATTGGTGCCGGTCGGTGATGGCGCCGCTTTGCTCAAACGTCGCCCGGACATTCGTCAGGCGGAACGACGTCTGGCCGCCGCGACCGCCGGCATCGGCGTGGCCACCGGCGAGTTGTACCCGGACATCAGCATCGGCGCGACCATCGGCACTGTCGGCATTCTCGATGACCTCGGTGATCCGTCGACCAACCGCTGGGGCTTTGGCCCGTCGCTGAGCTGGAAGGTGCCGACCAACGGCGCCCGCGCGCGAATCCGCGAGGCAGAAGCGGCGACCCAAGGCGCCTTGGCGCACTTCGACGGCGTGGTGCTCAACGCCATTCGCGAAACCCAGACCGGCCTCGCTCAGTACACCGCACTACTTCAGCGGCGCGACGCACTGGCCGATGCCGAGCAATCGGCGAAACTGGCCGCAGACCAGACCCACCGCTTCTTCCAGGCCGGCCGCGAGTCGTTCCTGGCTGACCTGCAAGCAACCCGCACCTACACCGATGTGACCGCGCAACTGGCCGCCGCCAACACCCAGGTTGCGATGAGCCAGATCGATTTGTTCCTCGCCTTGGGCGGCGGTTGGGAAAGCGGACGAACGAACGCTCCAAGCCCCGGCAAACCCTGAGGCCGTTGCTATGCTTTGAAGTGTTGAAGGGGCGCCCCGTGCAAAGCGCCCCTTCAGCGCACATTGCTAGCGCTGGTCTAGGGGAAACCAATAATGAAAAACCCTTACGCTCTCGGCTTCTGGTGCGCCCTGGTAGCACTGATGCTGCTCTCGGCCACCTATTTCTACGGCATCATGCTGGCCCATCAGATCGACAAGGCCATGGTCTTTCTCGACAGCGCTGTCGCGCTGATCGCGGTCATGGCCATCGTCGTCGTGGCGTGGGCATCGGTTCAGGTGCAGCGGGTCAAGAAACGCCAGCTTGAACAGGGCAAGACCCTGGTGTTGATCTGGGACACCAAAGTCGCCCTGCGCCGGGTCGAAACGGTCTTCGACCGGTATTTCTGGGGCAGTTACTGGCAACCGGGGCGCACCTTCGCCGAAGTCATGGGCGAACTCACCGGCACGCCGCTGGAAAAAAGCCTCGAAGCGCTGAAAAAACAGTGCCTGGAACTCGACAAGCAGATCGATAACGAGGGCTGGCATTGGTTGAACAACGCCCGCGAATTATCCGATGTCGCCACGGCCATGGCTCGTGAGCGTTATCAACTGGATTTCTGCGATCCGCGCGCTGACGGGCCGGGCGGGGCGGTGATCGATCGGGATTTTGAAGTGCTGGTCTACACCTGGACCGCGCGACTCAAAAGCTTTGATCATCAGCTGGATGAAATCGAGGTTCAGTATTCCTGATTCTCGGCTGAATCGACCGGCCTCATCGCGAGCAGGCTCACTCCTACATTTGGAATGCGTTCCCCTGTAGGAGTGAGCCTGCTCGCGATAGCGCCCTAAAAAACACCGAAACTCTTCCCGCCTGTCGACTGTCCACAATTCCCATAGACACTCTTTAACCTTTAAACATTGGGCCACCTTGCGCGCCCGGTGCTAATCTCCATCGCTAATTTCAGCGCAGTCGAGCCGCGACCCGGTCACGGGTTCAGGGAAGACGACCACACTCACAGCCACGGAAATCGATCAGGTCATTCATGAATAAATCAGCAGGCGTGCTCCTCGGAATTGTTGTTGCCATTGGCGCGATCAGCGCAGGCGGGGCCTGGTACACCGGGACCAAGATCGAAGGCGTGTTGAACAACGCCGTCAGCAATGCCAACAAAGAGCTGCAAACCGCGATGGCCGGTTCCAACGGCAGCGCGTCGCTGGAACTGGTGTCGCTCGACCGCCATACCTTCACCAGCACAGCGCACTACCGCCTCAAGGGTGAAGGCGAGATGTTTGGCGACAAGCCGGTCGAATTGCTGTTCGTCGACCACATCGAGCACGGCCCGCTACCGTTCTCGCGCCTGGTTTCGCTGAAATGGCTGCCGGTCATGGCCACCAGCAACTACGAGCTGGAAAAGAACCCGGCCACCGAGAAGTGGTTCGCCGCCACCAAGGGCGCCGCTCCGCTTAAAGGCGTGACCAGCATCGGCTACGACGAATCCACCACCAGCACCCTCGACCTGCTGCCTTTCGAAACCGCACTGGATGAGCAGTCGAGCCTGAAATTCTCCGGCCTGACCATGAATATCTCGGCCAACGCGCAGGCGCAGAAGGTCAAGGCTGACGGCTACATGGACAACCTGAAACTGGTCACGGTGGCTGAAGATCAGGCGCCGGTGCAGGTCGAACTCAACGGTCTGACCCTGGCCAGCAACCTCGCCAAAAGCAGCTACGGCTACTACACCGGCGAGAACACTCTGGAGCTGACCGACAGCAAAACCACCTTCGGGCCCAAGCAGTCGGTGCTGGGTGTGAAGAAGTTTGAAATGAAGAACCTCACCGAAGAAAACGGCAGCAATGCCTCCGGTCGCGCCGATTACAAGATTGGCGAAGTCAGCCTCAACGACAAGAAAATCGGTTCGGCCAACATGGCCATGAGCCTGAAAAACCTCGACATCCCGTCGACGATGTCGCTGATGCAGATTTACCAGACCAAACTGCAGCCTTACGAAAAAGCCGCCGCCGAGGCAGCAGCCCAAGGCCTGCCAGCGCCGGAGCTGAACCTGACCGAGGCTGAAAACGCCCAGGTCAAAGCTGACCTGCAGAAACTGCTGGCTGCCGGCCCACAGTTTGCGCTGGAAAACCTCTCGTTCAACACCGCCAACGGCGAGAGCAAGGCCAATCTGGTGATTGACCTGACCAAACCGCAATCAATGGATCTGCCGCCGGATCAACTGGGTAAACAACTGATTGCGCTGCTTGACCTGAATATCCAGGTGTCCAAGCCGATGCTGGTCGATCTGCTCAGCGTGCAGGCGCAACTGGATGGTCAGACTGACGCCAAAGCCATCGTCGACCAATCCAAGGAAGCGGCCGACATGTTCGCCGGCATGGCGGTCGGTTCGCAGTTGGCCGTCGTCGACGGCACAAACGTCGTGACCAAGCTGCATTACGCCGCCAATCAGGTCGAATTCAACGGCCAGAAGATGACCGTCGAGCAGTTCGTCGGCTTCCTGATGAGCAAGTTCGCAGGCGTCACGCAAGTGCAGTAATTCTGCGTTCTTAATAGCAACGCCCGGCCTCTGGATGCTACAGACGCCGGGCGTTTTGCTGTCTGGCGTTCGGGTTTTGGCTGTCCCGGCGTAACCGTCGGGACGATTCTGAACAATTATTGTGTTCTGGATTCTGGTCTACGCTTGCGTGCAAGACTGCCTGACTAAGCTTGGCCGTTGCATGTGCATGGGCGGCCACCGTTACGAAAGGGCAAGGAGGGCATTGCGACCCGGCTGGCCATGTAAGGATGCTGACGAATGCCGCGTATTGATGTTCCTGTATTGCATCGTGGTTTACGCCCTTTGTTTCGAGTCGCGCTGTGCAGCCAATTGCTCTGGCCGGCGCTGGCGTTTGCCGACACACCCTACGATCAGATGGTCCGTGATGCCCGTGCCGGGCAAACCACGCCGGCGCTGACGGTGTTGCGTCAGGTACCACCCGGCCAATCGACCACCGGGCAGATCAGCGATCACCTGCAAATCGCCAGTTGGGCGGGACTAGATGGCGAAGTGGTGCAGGTCTATGAAACCCAGGGCCGTGACCGTGTCCTGCCGGTGCAGGCACTGACCGCCACCGCCCGCGCGTATCGCAACCTCAAGCGTTGGGATCAAGCCACGCAGGTCTACAACAAGGCTTTGGCGCTGGAGCCGGATAACGCCGACCTGCAACTCGGGCTAGCCCTGACCCAGGCTGATGCCGGTAAACCCGATGAAGCGGTGACCCGCGCCAAAGCGCTGGTCGCAGCCAAACCTGATGATCCTTCCCGCCGTCTGGCGCTGGGTTATGCGCTGTCCCGCGCGGGCAAGCAATACGACGCGCTGTTCGAATACGATCAAGCCTTCAAGCGCGCCGGCAGCAAGCCGGAAGTCGCCCGTGAATACGTGGTCGCGTTGCAAAAGGCGCGTCTGCCAGAGCCGGCGCTGCGTCTGGCCAATCAACGTCCGGGTCTGATCGATCCAGTGACCCTGCGCCGCCTCGAAGGCGATCTTGCTGCCGAGCGCGTACGCCTTGCCGAACTCGCCACTCGCAGTGAGAAAGAGCGCTACGTGATCGCCGACCGCGCGTTGGCCGACTACGACAAACTGCTCGCCACCTGGACGCCGGACACCAGCGCCAAGGACGACGTGACCCGTTGGCGTATCGACCGCATGGGCGCGCTCAAGGCACGGGCGCGCACCGCCGACGTCATCACTGAGTACCAGAAGTTGCAAGCCGAAGGCGTGAAGATTCCGACCTACGCCCAGCGTTGGGTGGCAGCGTCTTATCTGGATCAGCGCGAACCGGAAATCGCCACCGACCTCTATCGCCAGGTGCTGGCTGCACCGGACGCCGATGTCGGTGACCGCCTCGAAGACACCACCGCGCTGTATTACGCGTTGCTGGAAAGTGACCGCGCCGATGAGGCACGTAAAGTCGCTGAGGACGCCGCCAGGTCGCAGCGCCCGCGCATCGAACTCAAGGGCTTGCCGATCGGCAACCCCAACGATGAATGGATGGACGCCCAGCAACTGGCGGCGCAGGCCGGCACCTATGGTTCTGATCTGCCCCATGGCGAAGAACGTTTGCAGACACTGGTCGATCAGGCACCGGGCAACACCGGTCTGCGTATGGCTCAGGCCGATTTGTACCTGGCCCGCAACTGGCCGCGCCGCGCAGAAATGCAGCTCAAGGAAACCGAGAGCATGGTGCCGCGCGACATGGGCCTGGAAATTGGCCAGGCGCACACTGCGATGGAATTGCAGGAATGGCGGCAAATGGATGCGCTGACCGACGACGTCGTCGCGCGTTATCCGGATAACCGCCAAGTGCAGCGTCTGGCGCGCGAGCGTGAAGTCCACGACATGTCCGAACTGCGCGTCGAAGCCTATGGCGGCAAAGCCAACGGTGGCGGCGACAGCGATGCAGGCGCCGTCAGCGGCAGCCGCGATTTCGGCATTCAGACCACGCTGTACAGCCCGCCGATCGCTGAAGACTGGCGGGTGTTTGCCGGGGCCGGTTATGCCACCGGCGACTTCACCGAAGGCACCGGTCACCACCGCTTCCAGCGCGTTGGCCTGGAACGCCGCACTCGTGACATGACCCTCGAAGCAGAAGTGTCCAATCACGATTACGGTTTTGGCGACAAGCAGGGCGCGCGTCTGGCAATCGCCCGCGACATCAACGACCACTGGCAGTACGGCGGCAGCCTCGAATATCTGTCGGCCGAGACGCCGCTGCGCGCGCTCAACAGCGATATCAAGGCCAATGGCGGCAGCGGGTTCATCCGCTGGCGCGCCAACGAAAGCCGCGAGTGGCGTCTGTCGGTCAGCCCGTCGCATTTCAGCGACGGCAACAATCGCGTCGAAGCCTTGCTCACCGGTCGCGAGGGCGTCTACAGCGCGCCGAACGTGCAGGTCGACGCCGGTCTGGAGGTCGGCACCAGCCACAACTCCAAGTCCGATGACGTGCCGTACTTCAACCCCAAATCCGACCTCAGCGTGATGCCGCTGGTCAACGTCAATCACGTGCTCTACCACCGCTACGAAACTTCCTGGAGTCAGCAATTCCAGGCCGGCGCGGGGACGTACAGCCAGCGTGATCACGGCACCGGCGGCATGGCCCTGCTCGGTTATGGGCAACGCTATGCCTGGAACGATGTGTTCGAGGTGGGCGGCTTGTTCAGTGTGATCAACCGGCCCTACGACGGTGATCGGGAGACCGATCTGCGTCTGCTCGTCGACCTCACTTTCCGCTTCTAGAAGAGTTTGAAGATGCCTTTGATTTCGCGTTTCATCCTTCTGCTGGGAGTGCTGCTGATCAGCGCCTGCGCCCAGCAAGCCCCGGCCTTTGCGCCGCCGTCCGAACGCCCGCTGGCGGCCAGTGAAAAACCCTGGCCGAAAAACCACGTGCTCGGTATTGCCTATCACGACGTTGAAGACCGCGATCCCGATCAGGCGGTGGTGGCGGTACGCACCGAGCGCATGATCGAACAGCTCGCGTGGCTGCGTGAAAATGGCTACAAACCGGTGACGGTTGACCAGATCATGGCCGCGCGCAAGGGTGGTCCGGAGTTACCGGCGAAAGCGATTCTGCTCAGCTTCGACGACGGTTATTCGAGCTTCTACACCCGCGTACTGCCGGTGCTGCGCGCCTATAACTGGCACGCGCTATTGGCGCCGGTCGGCAGCTGGATCGATACGCCGCTCAATCAGCCAGTGGATTTCGCCGGTGCCCCGCGCGCACGTTCAGACTTCCTGACCTGGGATCAGGTGCGCGAGATCTCGCAATCCGGTCTGGTGGAAATCGCTGCCCACACCGACGCCAACCACAAAGGTATTCTGGCCAACCCGCAAGGCAACCTGCAGCCTGCTGCCGCAACCCGGCGCTACGATCCGCTGACCAAGCGCTATGAATCCGAGGCCGAATTCCAGGCGCGGATCCGCACCGACGTGAACAACATCTCGGAAAAAATCCGTAAGGTTACCGGCAAGAAGCCGCGAGTCTGGGTCTGGCCGTACGGCACCGCCGACGGTACTTCGCTGACTGTGGTGGGCGAGCAGGGCTATGAAATGGCCCTGACCCTGGACGACGGTCTCGATGCCCTCGATAACCTGATGAGCAGCCCGCGCTTCCTTGTCGCCTCCGATCCTGACGGCGAGCATTTCGCCAACAGCGTCGTCGGCGTGCAGTCGGATTTTGCCATGCGCGTGGTGCATGTCGATCTGGACAACGTCTACGACCCGGATCCGGCGCAACAGGACATCAATCTCGGCAAACTGGTGCAGCGCATGGCTGACATGGGCGCCAACACGGTGTTCCTGCAAGCTTTCGCCGATCCGAAAGGCGACGGTCTGGTGCACTCGCTGTACTTTCCCAACCGCCATTTGCCGGTACGTGCCGACCTCTTCGACCGTGTCGCCTGGCAGCTGCGCACTCGTGCCCACGTGAAAGTTTTTGCCTGGATGCCTGTACTGAGTTTCGGCCTTGATTCGAAACTGCCACGCGTCACTCGCTGGGACCCGAAAACCGGCACCACTTCTGTCGATCCTGACCAGTACAAGCGCCTGTCGCCGTTTGATCCGGAAGTACGGCGGATCATCGGCGAAATCTACGAAGACGTCGCGCGACTGACCTCGGTCGACGGCATTCTTTACCACGACGACGCGGTGCTGTCGGATTTCGAAGATGCTGGTCCTGAGGCCTTGAAAGCCTACGCTGCCCACGGTTTGCCGGCTTCGATTGCCGCCCTGCGCGACGATCCTGCCGCGATGCAACGCTGGACGCGCTTCAAGAGCAAATACCTCATCGATTTCACTAACGAGCTGACTGCCAAAGTCCGCGCCATTCGTGGCCCGCAGGTGCAGACCGCGCGCAATATTTTCGCCGAGCCGATGATCAACCCGCAGAGCGAAGCGTGGTTCGCGCAGAACCTCGACGACTTCCTTGCGACCTACGACTGGACGGCGCCAATGGCCATGCCATTGATGGAAAAACAGACGCAGGCGCAGTCCGGCCCGTGGCTGGAAGCACTCGTCGAAATCGTCAAACAACGTCCCGGGGCACTGGATCGCACGGTGTTCGAATTGCAGGCGCGGGACTGGACCAAAAAGGATCAGGCCGACATTGACGCGGCAGTGATGGCGGACTGGATGGGTCGCCTCAAACGTCAGGGCGCGACCAGTTTCGGTTACTACCCGGACAACTTCCTCGACAACCTGCCGGACCTGAAAACCGTAAGGCCTGCGCTCTCCAACAAATGGAATCCATAACATGCTGGATAGACTGTTAGCCCTGCTTGTTCTGGCGCTCGTCCTCGGCGTGCCGCTGGGCCTGATCTTCCTGGTCACCGGGCAGTTCCTGATGGACTTCGTGTTCTTCTACCCGTTGTTCATGTCTGGCTTGTGGATCGCCGGTGGCCTGTATTTCTGGCTGCACTGGGAGCGCCATTGGCCATGGAAAGACGACACGCTGCCGCCACCGCTGGAAGGTGAGCCGCTGATCTCGATCCTGATCCCTTGCTACAACGAAGGTGACAACGCCGCCGACACCATCCACGCGGCGCTGGCCCAGCATTACCCGAACATCGAAGTCATCGCGATCAACGACGGCTCCAAGGACAACACCGCGCAAGTGCTCGATGCGCTGGCCAAGGAAGATCCGCGCCTGCGCGTGCTGCACCTGGCGGAAAACCAGGGCAAGGCTGTTGCTCTGCGCATGGGCGCCATCGCGGCGCGCAGTGAGTATCTGGTGTGCATCGACGGTGACGCACTGCTGGCGCCGAACACAGCCGCCTATCTGGTCGCACCGATGCTGGATAACGCACGGCTTGGCGCCGTGACCGGCAACCCACGGATTCGTACGCGTTCAACGCTGGTCGGGCGGGTGCAGGTCGGTGAGTTCTCGTCGATCATCGGTTTGATCAAGCGCACGCAACGGGTGTTCGGACGGATCTTTACCGTGTCCGGAGTGATCGTCGCGTTCCGCCGTACTGCGCTGAACCGGGTCGGTTACTGGAGCCCGGACATGATCACCGAAGACATCGACATCAGCTGGAAGCTGCAACTCGATCACTGGAGCATCTTCTACGAGCCGCGCGCGCTGTGCTGGATTCTGATGCCGGAAACCCTCGGCGGCCTGTGGAAGCAGCGTTTGCGCTGGGCTCAGGGTGGCGCCGAAGTGCTGTTCAAGAACATTCGTGGCATCTGGCAGTACCGCCATCGTTACCTGTGGCCGTTGCTGTTCGAATACTGCCTGTCGACCGGTTGGGCGTTTACCTTCCTGTTGTCGGTGATTTTCTGGGGCGTGGGCAAATTTGTGGTCATGCCGGAGGCCATCGCGGTGGATCACCTGATGCCGCCGGCATTTACCGGGTTGCTGCTGGCGTTTGTCTGTCTGGTGCAGTTCGCCGTCAGCATCATCATCGACCGGCGCTATGAGCCGGGATTGGGTCGCACGATGTTCTGGGTGGTCTGGTATCCGTTGGTGTTCTGGCTTATCAGCCTGCTGACCACGTTGGTCAGCTTCCCCAAAGTGCTGTTCGGCCAACATCAGAAACGTGCGCGTTGGGTCAGTCCTGATCGGGGCATCAAACCGATCGGCGACGACGAAGAGGAGGTCATCAAATGAAAATCATCCGGACTCGCCAGCGGCCCTTTCTGGTAGTGATCGATGTGATCCTCACCGTGGTGGCCTGGGTTGGCCTGCTGTTTCTGCTGATCCGTGGCTTATGGCCGCTGATCGAAACTCACGCGGGCGGGCCGCTGATCGATAAATCGGCGTTCGACGCACTGGGTACCCTGCAGATTTATCTGTGGATTGCCTTGGTCAACGCGGTGATTCTGATTTCCTGGGCGCGTTATCAGCAGCGCAAGAGTCGCAGTTTCGCCCAACGCCGGCTGCCGTCGCCGGTGATCGACGATGAAGGGCTGAGCAGGAGTTTCAAACTCTGCGATGACCGCTTTCAAAAGCTGCGCACGCCCGGGGTGATGACCATTCACAACGATCAGGAAGGCGATATCAGCCATGTGGTGACGCATTTCTGGCCGGTACAGCAGGAGGAATTGCCGCCGCCACTGGCACCGTTGGAGCATCCGCGAGTGATCTTTCTGCATGCCGAGGATGACGATAATCGCGAGCCCCTGACCCGGCTTTGATCGTTCCCACGCTCTGCGTGGGAATGCCTCTTGGGACGCTCCGCGTCCAGTGACGCGGAGCGTCACGGGCTGCATTCCCACGCAGAGCGTGGGAACGATCAATCGCAGCCTTCGGCAGCTCCTGCACGGGTTTGTTTCAATCGCGGACCAGTGCCCAAGCCTCTTCCATTGCCAGCGGTTGCTTCATGCGCTCGGCCAGCAGCGCCATCGCCCGTTCCTTCTCGCAAGCTACCGCAGCGACCAACACACCCTTTCTACCAAACAGGCCAATGAACGGCGGTTGTTCAGGTTCGCCAAGAAACTCCACTTCATCCCAATGTTCGGCATGCCCGAGGTAGTCGTAGTTCTTGCCAAAATGCCAGGTCCAGAAGAACGGCACATCGAGGTAATGCTCGTCGCCACCGAGCATGTTGGCGGCAGCGATTCGCGCGTGTTGCTGAGCCAGGCGCCAGTGTTCGATGCGTTGCGGCTGGCCGTTCAGCGGGAACGTGGCGATGTCGCCGATCGCCCACAGCCCTTCGATGACACGCATGCCGCCATCGACGCGCAACGATTGATCCTTTTCCTTGGGCAGTGACGCGAACGCTTCTGTCGCTGGATGAACGCCGATCCCTGCCAGCACCAGATCCGCAGAAAGCCGCAGGCCGTTGTCCAGCAGTACCGCCTCAACCTTGCCGTCGCCGATGATCTCTGTCGCCTCGTGCTCGGTGATGAACTTCACTCCGTTTTCCTCGTGCAGCGCACGGATCGCTTTACCCACCGCTTCGCCGAATTGCGCGGCGAAGGGAATGGCGTGGCGCGCGAGTACCGTGACGTCGAGACCATGCTGGCGCAGCGCGGAGGCGCATTCGAGGGCGATAAAGCTGTCGCCGATGATGACCGCGCGCTGATCGGGGCTGGCTGTTTTCATGATCTGCTCGGCCTGGGCTTTTGAGCGCAGTAAAAACACCTGCGGCAGTTCGGCACCGGGTAATTCCAAGGGATTGGGTTCGCCACCAGTGGCGAGTACTGCAGCGTGGTAACTCAACGTTTGGCCGTCGCTGAGATGGAGGGCTTTGGTCTGGGCATCGATGGACGTGACTTGGTTTTGCAGACGTTCGATGCGCTGTTCTTTATAGAAACTTTCATCACGCAGCGGCGGTGTATCTTCCGGTGGCATTTCCCCGGCGAGGACAAATTTGCTCAGCACCGTGCGGTCGTAACCGGCATCGGCCTCGCGGTCGATCATCACGATGCGGCCACCAAAACCCTTTTCCCGCAACGCAGCGGCACACGCGGTGCCTGCTGCGCCCGCGCCGACAATCACGAACGTGCGCGCATCGTCTGCCGGCGGCGTATGCGGATCTTCCAGCGGCAGGTCATCGACCCAGACTTCCTCGCCACGCAGTTCCAGCGGATAACGCTTGAGGCTGTCGAGCGCGGGCGGCTCGCACAACGCGCCATCCTCCGCGCGAAATTCAGCCTTATGCCACGGGCAGATCAAGCGTCCGTGACACAACGCACCGTCAGCCAAAGGCGCACCGGCATGCGGGCATTCGCCCTGAAAGGCCCGCAACTGCTCGCCTGCGCGCAGCAGCACAATCTTGCAGTCGCCGATTTCAACGGCCAGGCCACGGTCGTGGGGGACATCGGCGCAACGGGCGACGCGGTGCAGGGACATGTGCGGCTTCCTCGCGGGCATTTCTCTTGTGAGTTTGTGCATCGCTGCGAGGTTCAGCCATTTGCCACTGCCATGGCACGAACGGTACAGCTATAGTTTGCAGGCCTACGACGGCCCCACTGCACAAGGTGCTCCCGGAATGACCCGATTGACCTCTCTCAACCCCTGGCTGGCAGCACTCGCTGTCACCCTTTGCGTGCAGTTTCCGGCGCAGGCCCAGGAGCGTTTCACCCTGAGCATCCCGGGTGTTTCCGATAACCGCCTGTTCACTTCGGCAGCGGCCAGCGACGCGGCCGGTTGTGGCGGCAAGAACCAGTCGCCAGCACTGAGCTGGAACGCAGGTCCCGCCGGGACCCAGAGTTACGCAATCGTCATGCATGACCCGGACGGCCAGAAAGGTTTGGGCGTCGATCACTGGATTCACTACGGCATCAAATCCACCACGCACCAGATTGCGGCAGGCGTCGGCGCCAAATCCGCGTTCGAAGGTGTCGGCGGCACCAACAGCAAGGGCAACACCCATTACATGGGGCCGTGTCCGCCAGTGGGCGACAGTGCGCACCACTACATCATCCAGATCTACGCACTGGATCTGGCGCCGGATGCCTTGCCGGCCGGTCTGACTCGCGCCGAGCTGATGGAAAAAATCAAAGGTCATGTGCTGCGTAACAGCAGTGCGGTGCGGCGTTATCACCGCTGAAAAAATTTTTAGCGGCGTTTAACCCGAACTGAAAGGGCTGCCCGTCTCAGTGGATGAATGATCAATTTCATCCCGAGGTCAGCCCCCATGTCTCTTCCTCTCTTACGCCCTGCTGCGGTTGCTGTGCTGCTGGCGCTCGCCGGTTGCGGTGTGTCTTCCAAACCCGAGTCCGCTGCTGTGCCAGCGCCGGCGCAGCCCGAAGTGCTGGTTCAACAGGAAGCGATGCCGGTCGCTGGCGCGATGGCCAAGCGCATGGCACCCCCCGCCCCGCTTGCCAGTTTCACAGTGATGCCGTCTGCGGACAGTTATCCACAGGGCTATCGTGATGAGCAGCGCGAGCAATATCAGGCGCTGGCCGACAACCCGATCCACAGCGTCGCCGAAACCCCGGTTTCAACTTTCAGCGCTGACGTCGATACCGGCGCCTACGCCAATGTGCGCCGCTTGCTCAATCAGGGACGACTGCCGCCGGAAGGCGCGGTGCGGCTGGAGGAATTGGTCAATTATTTCCCCTACGACTACGCGTTACCCAGCGATGGCTCGCCCTTCGGTGTGACCACCGAACTGGCCGCCTCACCGTGGAATCCGTACACCCGCTTGCTGCGCATCGGCCTCAAGGCTTCCGACCGCACGGTAGCGGAACTGGCCCCGGCCAATCTGGTGTTTCTGGTCGATGTGTCCGGCTCGATGGATCGCCGCGAAGGCCTGCCGATGGTCAAAAGCACGCTGAAATTGTTGGTCGATCAATTGCGCGATCAGGATCGTGTGTCGCTGGTCGTGTATGCCGGCGAATCGAGAGTGGTGCTGGAGCCGACTTCCGGACGTGAGAAGGCGAAAATTCGTACAGCCATCGAGCAATTGACTGCGGGTGGTTCGACCGCTGGCGCTTCAGGTATCGAACTGGCCTACCAAATGGCGCAGCAGGCCTTTATCCCCAAAGGCATCAACCGCATCCTCTTGGCCACCGATGGCGATTTCAATGTCGGCATCAGCGACTTCGACAGCCTCAAGCAAATGGCTGTGGATAAACGCAAAAGTGGCATCTCGCTGACCACATTGGGATTTGGTGTGGATAACTACAATGAACACTTGATGGAGCAACTGGCCGATGCGGGCGACGGCAACTATGCCTATATCGATAACCTGCGCGAGGCGCGCAAAGTACTGGTCGATCAACTGGGTTCGACCCTCGCTGTGGTGGCGAAAAACGTCAAACTACAGGTGGAATTCAACCCGGCGCAGGTCAGCGAATATCGCCTGCTCGGCTACGAGAATCGTGCTTTGAAGCGTGAGGATTTCAGCAATGACAAAATCGATGCCGGCGAAATCGGCGCAGGACACACGGTGACCGCGCTGTACGAAATTGTTCCGGCGGGCGAGAGGGGCTGGCTGGAGCCGCTGCGTTACGGCAAGTCGGAGCCGGTTGTTTCCGGGAAAAGCGGGGAATTGGCGATGCTGCGTGTGCGTTATCAACGTCCTGACGGTGGGAAAAGTCTGCTGATCGAGCGGCCGATAACCAATCAGGTCGCATCTGCCAGCGAAGACCTGCGTTTTGCTGCTGCGGTCGCCGCATTTTCCCAGCAACTCAAGGACGGCCGCTACACCGGCGATTTCAGTCTGAAAGATACGGAAACACTGGCCCGTGGCGCGCGCGGCGATGACCGCTTTGGCCTGCGCAACGAGTTCGTGCAACTGGTGCAACTGGCGCAGAGTCTGCGCACTTCTACCGCATCGAATGCGCAGGCCACTGAACGACGGATTGAATAAGTGAGTCGTTTGAAAGGCTTCATCAGTCAGCTGTTTGCCTCGGCAGACAGCTCAACCGCCAGCAGCGATGAGTCGCTGCTGGCGCGTTATCGCGAGGGCGACGGCGCCGCGTTCGAGATCTTGTACGCGCGCCATCGCCAAGGCTTGTACCGGTTTCTACTCGGATTGAGCGGCAAACCGGAACTGGCCGACGAAGTATTTCAGGAGACTTGGCTGAGCCTGATCCGCAGCGTCAGTCAGCCACAAGGCCGGGCGACTTTTCGTACATGGCTATTCCAGATCGCCCGCAATCGTCTGATCGATCACTGGCGCAAACACGGGGTTCACCAACCGTTGCACGACAGCTATGACGAACAAAGCCACGCCGTCAGCGATGAGACGAATGATCCCGAACAACTGCTGAGCCTCAGCCGTGACAGCCAGCGCCTGGAAAGCGCCCTGCAAACCCTGCCCGCCGACCAGCGCGAAGTGTTCCTGCTGCGAGCCCACGGCGATCTCGATCTGGCGCAAATCGCCAGCCTCACCGAAGCACCGCTGGAAACCGTCAAGAGCCGCTTGCGCTACGCCCAGCAAAAACTGCGTCGGCTGCTGGCCGAGGAGGTACTGATATGACTGACGCCCGCCAGACACCCGAAGATCTGCTGATCAAACATGTGCGTGAACAACACAACGCTGAACCACCGGCGCACCTCGATGCATTTATCCTCAACGCTGCCCGCCGCGAGGTCCCGGCGCCCAAGCCAAGCCTGTTGCAACGCTGGCTCGATGCGTGCCGAAAACCACGCTGGCAAGTCGCATTCGCCAGTCTCATTGGCGTCGCCCTGATGTTGTCACTGGTGCAGCGTGCTCCCGAACCGCAAGGGCAATTCGACTTCGCCCCGGCAGCGAAACCCGCCGCACCGCTGGCGCGCAAGCAGGCGCCGCAAGCATTGTCGGCGCCCGCAGGTGCCATGCCCGCGCCGGCACCGATGGCAGAAATGGCCGCACCGATGCAAAGCGAAGCCATCAGCGCTGACCAAGCCAAACTCAGCAAACGCACCGCCACCCCGGTCAATGGCCTCGACGCGCAACTGCGCGAAGTCCTGCGCCTGCGCGAATCCGGCCAACCGCAGGCCGCCGACAGCCTGTTCAACAACCTGCACAAACGCTACCCGAACGCCGATCTCGACGCCCGACTCGAACAGTTGCAGAAAAAATGACCGCCTGATCCTCCAGCCATTTGGCATTACCCCGCAAAAACGCGCACTATCGGGGCATTGCCAATACGCTGGAGGACAACGTGGCATCGAAAATTGACCGCATTGCCCAACTGCTCAACTGCCCGGAAAAGGGCGAAGAGATGCGGCGAGCGATTACTGAAGCGCGTAAAGAGTTTCTGCTGAACCAGCCGGAAGAAGATGTCGTTGATGAAGACGAGGTTTTTGAGGAGGAGGTTGGGGAGGAAGAGGACGACGATGATTACGATGAGTTTGACTGGACGACGGAGTGACGTCGCTCCAGTCCTTTTGCACCGCCCACAAAAAAGCCCCGGACCATCACAGTCCGGGGCTTTCTCGTTTAAATCAATGGCGCACCAGGCGGGATTCGAACCCACGACCCCTGCCTTCGGAGGGCAGTACTCTATCCAGCTGAGCTACTGGTGCAGCGGGCGACATCATACCTAGGTCGGCTCGGGGCGTCCATGCTGGGTTTTGGCGCGGATTGTCAGTGCGCGTGTCGGCGCAAATCACTGCATTCCATAAAGCTGTAACGTCCTGCAAAACCCTCGCTTGGCGCTTTCTCGGGACTGTTCTATGGTTTTGTTGCGGCTGAGGCTTTTGGCTCGTTGATCTGAAAAATCCAGCAAAAGCAGGGTTTTTGTTCTTTTTTTCGAACGACCTATTGTCCTTTAACCCCTTTGATCCTACGATCCGTTTGAGATTTCAAACGCTCGTTGACGGGGTGTTGAAGCGCCGGTGGTTCGAATCGTCCACGGTTGATGCGCCACACCCGGTCACTGATTTCCCTGACGGCAGCCTTGCGAGGCGCCTTTCTACAATCATAATTTGCTCCGCGCAGGCCGCGGTGCTGTTAAGGAAAGCCGACATGCAGCTTAAAGACACCCTGTTGTTCCGCCAGCAAGCCTTCATTGATGGCGCTTGGGTCGATGCGGACAGCGGTCAGACGATCAAGGTCAACAACCCGGCCACCGGCGAAATTCTCGGTACCGTGCCGAAGATGGGCGCTGCCGAAACCCGTCGTGCCATCGAAGCCGCTGACAAAGCGCTGCCGGCCTGGCGTGCCCTGACCGCCAAAGAGCGTGCCGGCAAGCTGCGTCGCTGGTTCGAACTGATGATCGAGAACCAGGACGACCTCGCGCGCCTGATGACCCTCGAGCAGGGCAAGCCGCTGGCCGAAGCCAAGGGCGAAATCGTTTACGCCGCTTCGTTCATCGAGTGGTTCGCCGAAGAAGCCAAGCGCATCTACGGTGACGTGATTCCGGGTCACCAGCCAGACAAGCGTCTGATCGTGATCAAGCAGCCAATCGGCGTGACCGCTGCGATCACTCCATGGAACTTCCCGGCGGCGATGATCACCCGCAAGGCCGGCCCGGCCCTGGCCGCCGGTTGCACCATGGTGCTCAAGCCTGCTTCGCAAACTCCATTCTCCGCTTTCGCCCTGGCCGAACTGGCTCAGCGCGCGGGCATTCCTGCGGGCGTGTTCAGCGTCGTGTCCGGCAGCGCCGGCGACATTGGCAGCGAGCTGACCAGCAACCCGATCGTGCGCAAACTGTCGTTCACCGGTTCGACCGAAATCGGTCGTCAACTGATGTCGGAATGCGCCAAGGACATCAAGAAAGTCTCGCTGGAACTGGGCGGCAACGCACCGTTCATCGTGTTCGACGACGCGGACCTGGATAAGGCCGTCGAGGGCGCGATCATTTCCAAGTATCGCAACAACGGCCAGACCTGTGTCTGCGCCAACCGTCTGTACATTCAGGATTCGGTCTACGACGCGTTTGCCGAGAAGCTCAAAGTGGCTGTGGCCAAACTGAAGATCGGCAACGGTCTGGAAGACGGCACCACCACTGGCCCGCTGATTGACGAAAAAGCCGTGGCCAAGGTGCAAGAGCACATTGCTGACGCCGTATCCAAAGGCGCCACCGTGCTGGCCGGTGGCAAGGCGATGGAAGGCAACTTCTTCGAGCCGACCATCCTGACCAACGTGCCGAAGAACGCCGCTGTGGCCAAGGAAGAAACCTTCGGTCCACTGGCGCCGCTGTTCCGTTTCAAAGACGAAGCCGAAGTGATCGCGATGTCCAACGACACCGAGTTCGGTCTGGCTTCGTACTTCTATGCTCGCGACCTGGGTCGTGTGTTCCGTGTCGCGGAAGCGCTGGAATACGGCATGGTCGGCGTCAACACCGGGCTGATCTCCAACGAAGTCGCGCCGTTCGGTGGCATCAAGGCCTCGGGCCTGGGCCGTGAAGGCTCCAAGTACGGCATCGAAGATTACCTGGAAATCAAATACCTCTGCCTGGGCATCTAAGCCCGGACAAGGATTGCTGCAAACGCAAAGGGCACGAGAGCGCTGTCCCTTTGCGTCGTTTCAAACCGGAATTTTCTCTGCGGCCAGGAACGCCGTGGCAGTCGATCATCGCATGCTGCCACCGTCGATTTCTCCCGCTTAATCCTTGAACCACGCCGCCCGATGAGCGGCGAATGAGGACTGTAATGAGCAAGACTAACGCTGAACTGATGGCCCGTCGTACCGCAGCTGTTCCACGTGGTGTTGGCCAGATTCACCCGATCTTCGCTGAGTCGGCAAAGAACGCTACCGTGACTGACGTTGAAGGTCGTGAGTTCATCGACTTCGCCGGCGGTATCGCTGTACTGAACACCGGCCACGTGCACCCGAAAATCATCGCTGCCGTGACCGAACAGCTGAACAAGCTGACCCACACTTGCTTCCAGGTTCTGGCTTACGAGCCGTACGTAGAAGTGTGCGAGAAAATCAACGCCAAGATCCCGGGTGATTTCGCCAAGAAAACCCTGCTGGTCACCACCGGTTCCGAAGCCGTCGAAAACGCCGTGAAAATCGCCCGTGCCGCCACTGGCCGTGCCGGCGTGATCGCGTTCACCGGCGCCTACCACGGTCGCACCATGATGACTTTGGGTCTGACCGGTAAAGTCGTGCCGTACTCGGCCGGCATGGGCCTGATGCCAGGCGGCATCTTCCGCGCGCTGTATCCGAACGAACTGCACGGCGTGAGCATCGACGATTCGATCGCTTCCATCGAACGCATCTTCAAGAACGACGCCGAGCCGAAAGACATCGCCGCGATCATCATCGAACCTGTTCAGGGTGAAGGTGGTTTCTACGTTGCGCCGAAGGAATTCATGAAGCGTCTGCGCGCGCTGTGCGACCAGCACGGCATCCTGCTGATCGCTGACGAAGTACAGACCGGTGCTGGCCGTACCGGCACGTTCTTCGCCATGGAACAGATGGGCGTTGCTGCCGACCTGACCACCTTCGCCAAATCCATCGCTGGCGGCTTCCCGCTGGCTGGCGTGTGCGGCAAGGCTGAATACATGGACGCCATCGCTCCAGGCGGCCTGGGCGGTACTTACGCCGGTAGCCCGATCGCTTGCGCCGCTGCCCTGGCGGTGATGGAAGTGTTCGAAGAAGAAAACCTGCTGGATCGCTGCAAGGCAGTCGGCGAGCGTCTGGTCACTGGCCTCAAGGCTATCCAGGCCAAGTACCCGGTGATCGGCGAAGTCCGTGCCCTGGGCGCAATGATCGCGGTCGAACTGTTCGAAAACGGCGACAGCCACAAGCCAAACGCTGCGGCAGTAGCGTCCGTTGTGGCCAAGGCGCGCGACAAGGGTCTGATCCTGCTGTCCTGCGGCACTTACGGCAACGTTCTGCGCGTTCTTGTACCGCTGACTTCGCCGGACGAGCAACTGGACAAAGGTCTGGCGATCATCGAAGAGTGCTTCTCCGAGCTCTGATCTGCCTGTGATCTGATCGACAAAAAACCCGCTTCGGCGGGTTTTTTTACGCCCTTTGAAACACATCGAGCGCTTTAGCGCTGTATCGAATGGCCAGCATTGGCTAAGGTTCAGGCATTGCAAGGGAGAGCGCGCATGACTGCCGTTGATTTACCTGCCGTACCGCGAGTACTGATTGCTGAGGCCGATCCGTGGTCTCGCGATCTGCTCAAACAAGTGCTGCTGAACGTGCGTTGCGATGCGCGGCTGGACCTGTGTGCCGATGGCCAGCAAGCCATGTCGATGCTCAGCGAAATTCCTTATGACCTGGCCATCGTCGATTGGGAGCTACCCGGCGTCGATGGCTTGAGCGTGTTGCGCAGCGTGCGGCAGCGCAAACGCAATCCGTTGCTGCCGTTTATTCTGATGAGCAGCCGCAATGACAGTGCCAGCGTGCGCGAAGCGATTCCGTTGGCGCCGACGGCGTATCTGACCAAGCCGCTGAACATGGAAAACCTGACCGAGCGTTTGCAGGGTTTGCTGCTCAATGCCGGGGAAGAAGTGTTCTGTGAAGTGCCGGCGCTGGCGCCGGGCATGACCTTGGCGGTGTTTCTTGAGCGTCGCCGCGAACAGGCTGACGGCGCGCCGTTGATGACCGATGTGCAGGTAGCCGTCAAACGCAGCCTCAATCCCGGTGGCCTCGATCTGAAGCTGCTGGAAGATGAGATCAAAACCGATCCGCAGATCACTGCCGTGTTGATCGCTGCGGCCAACAGCGCGGCGCAGCACCATGGCGCGCCGGTGCAGACACTGGCTCAAGCCCTGCAGCGTCTGGGCACCGGGCAGAGCATGAATCTGATCCTGGGGTTGGCGCTCAAACGCAGTGCCAGGCTCAGTGATCCGTGTCTGGCCGACTATGCCGAGCGCTATTGGGGGCTGTCGCTGCACACTGCTGAATACGCGCGCACGTTGGCGCGCTTGCTCGATCTGGATCAGGAGCGCTGCTACTGCGCGGGCATGCTCCATCGGTTGGGTGATCTGGCGTTGCTGCGGTGTTTACAGGAGTGGCAGCAGGCCGGCGGTGAGCTGGATGAGCTGGAGGAAGTCGGCGAGGCGCTGGCGGAATTCGGCGCGGCTTACGGCTCGGCGCTACGCACCCGCTGGCGATTGCCATTGGAGCTGCGTGAGTTGATTGCCTCGGTCTACCAGCTCGGTGGCGGGGTCTATTCCCGTGAGGCGCTGGTGATGAACATGGCGGCGCAAATGGCGCGCCTGACCGAGCATCAAGGCATTGAAGAACTGGCGAAGAGCCGTACGGCGCGGTTGCTCAAGATCGGCTTGCCGGAGTTGATGCGGATGCGTAAATGACCCGGATTCACTCACATTCCAAATGTGGGAGCGAGCCTGCTCGCGAAGACGGGGTGTCATTCAGCACATCATTGTCTGATACGACGCTTTCGCGAGCAGGCTCGCTCCCACAGTGGGTCTGTGTTGAGGCGGGAGGGCGGTTTCAGGCAGAGATAATGCGATTCTTGCCCTGCCGTTTGGCCTCATACATCGCCGCATCCGCACGGGCGAACAGGCTGTCGAGGTTCTCGTCATCTTCGGTGAGGCTGGTCAGGCCTTGGCTCACGGTGATAGCGAAGCTCTGGCCGTCGTGGTTGAAACTCAACCGCTGAATCTCCTGCCGCAACCGTTCAGCCACCTGCATGGCCATGTCCGGCGCACAACCTGGAAACACCGCGGCAAATTCTTCCCCGCCAATGCGTCCGAACAGGTCGCCGCGGCGCAACGATCCACGACCGCACTCGGCAATCCGTTGCAGCACGTTGTCGCCTTCAGGGTGGCCGTAGGTGTCGTTGATCACTTTGAAATCATCGATATCCAGCAGCAGAAATGCCAAGGGCGAGCCTTGCAGGCGGGCCTCGTCGAACTCGCGGTGGGCACACTCGAAGAAGTGCCGGCGATTGCTGCTTTGGGTCAGCACGTCGGTGGTCGCCAAACGATGCAGCTCGGTTTCCATCTGCTTCTTGTCGGTGATGTCCTCGGCGATGCCGACGATGATCACCGGTTGTCCGGGTTCGTCCTGACGATTGATGAAGCACTTGTCGCTGAGCCAGCGCACCTGACCATCGGCGGCGATGATCCGGTACTCGCGATCTTCTACCGCGCCCTTGTGCAGCACTTCGGCGAGGCTGCGTTCGGCGTACTCAAGGTCGTCGGGATAGATGCTATCGCGCCACTGGTTGTAGTCGGCCAGCAGCAGCGCTGCGGAGTGACCGAAAATCCGTTCATAGGCGGGGCTGACGTACAGCACCTGCCGGGTTTCCCAGTTGAAGGCCCAGAGCACGGCGTTGACGCTGACCAGCAGCGAGCTGAACAGCTGCTCGCGCTCGCTCAGGCGGGCGACTTCGCCTTGAGCGTGCATCAAGGCCATAAGGGTTTGCGCGGCTTCTGGCCACTGCGGCAAGGATGAGTCTTTTTGGTTGTTATTGACCATCGGCACCAATCTCATAAGGCGTGCCGGAAGTCGACAACGGCCACGGTACAACCCGCCGGAGGTGGCGAAGTGTCATTGAGATAGGGGATTGGAAGGGAAGTTCCAAAGGGTGCGCCCGGGTTGCGGGCGCACCGATCAATGGCTTCAGACCGCTGCTGGACGCAGCGAGTAGGTTTTCAACTGGTCGGCGAATTCACGCAGGGACTGGATGCCGCTGGCTTCCGCTTCGTGAATCCATTCCTTGATGGCGGCAAGCATGTCGTGGCCATTCGAGCTGGTCTTGACCCAGATCTGCTGCAGGGCCAGGCGTTTTTCGTAAATTACCTTCAGGGCCTGGCTGTGCTCGAGCATGTTCTGGATCCGCAAGTGGTGACGGTCTTCCAGCAGGCTGGTTTCCCGCGACAGCAGACGTTTGGCGCGGTGAAACTGGTGGCGCACCGAATGATCGACCTTGGCCAGTTCTTGCTTGACCAGTGGACCGATCACCAACTTGCGGTACTGGGCCATGATCTGAAAGCGGTTGTTGAGGATCGCCATGGCGGTGTCCATGTCCAGACTGCCCTTGCCTTCGACACAGTGGGCGATCGGCGCGACACGCTGAACCTTGGCCAGGCGCAGGAAACTGAAGACTTTGATCCACGCCCAACCGAGGTCGAACTCCCACTTCTTCACCGACAGCTTGGCCGAGTTAGGGTAGGTGTGATGGTTGTTGTGCAGTTCTTCGCCGCCGATCAGGATGCCCCACGGCACCAGATTGGTTGCCGCATCGCGGCATTCGAAGTTGCGGTAGCCGACAGCATGACCGAGACCGTTGATGACGCCGGCGGCCCACACCGGGATCCACATCATCTGGATCGCCCAGATGGTGATGCCGATGGTGCCGAACAGCAGCAGGTCGATGACGCCCATGATCGCTACACCCAGCAGCGGGTAGCGGCTGTAGACGTTGCGTTCGATCCAGTCTTCGGGGCAGTTCTTGCCGTAGATGCGCAGGGTTTCCGGGTTCTGCGCTTCGGCGCGGTAGAGTTCGGCGCCGGTACGCAGCACCGTCGACAAACCCTTGATGACCGGGCTGTGCGGGTCATCTTCGGTTTCGCATTTGGCGTGGTGTTTACGGTGGATGGCGGTCCACTCGCGGGTGTTCTGCGCCGTGGTCAGCCACAGCCAGAAACGGAAAAAGTGCTTCAGGCCGGCATTCAGCTCAAGCGAGCGATGGGCTGAGTAGCGGTGCAGATAGACCGTGACGGCGACAATCGTCACGTGGGTCATCAGCAGGGTGACTGCGACCAGAGACCAGGCCGACAAGCCAAGAAAACCTTCGTACCACATAGGCTATAGGGCCCTCGATAAAGATAAAAACAGCCGTTGCATTATCACTAAGCACACAGATAAAACCAGTCGCCCTTTCAGATAAGAGTCGCTGGATGTTTCTTGACCTATAATTCCAACCTTTTTGTAGGGACATGGACAGCCGAATGTCTGCCACATATCGCGATGCCTTGCGTGCAGCGCTGCTCTATCTCGTGCTTGCCGTCGTCTGGCTGCAAGGTGCTGATCATTTATTAAACAATTTCTTCGATAGCTCCGTCGATCTGGCGCGATGGCAACTGATCAACGGTTACCTGTTTGCGGCGGTCAGCGCCGGTCTGATCTTTCTCGCTCGGGCACGCCTCTGCGAATTTCTCGGAATCGGAGCGCACCTGCGTGAACGGCATGCCGATCGCGAGCGCCTGCGCCAGGCTGCTGCGGTGTTCGATTGCACTCGCGAGGGGGTATTGGTCACCAACCATCAGGGGCTGATCGTCCACGTCAATCGCGCCTTTATGGAGATCACCGGTTATCAACGCGAAGAAGTGCTCGGGCAGCAGCCGAGCCTGTTCAAGTCGGGTCATCATCCGCCGGGGTTCTATCAGGCGATGTTTGCCACTCTGGAGGCGCAGGGCGAGTGGAGCGGGGAAATCTGGAACCGGCGCAAAAGCGGTGAAATTTATCCACAATGGCAAACCATCCGCATCATTCACGATGATCAAGGCCGACTCAGTCATTACGTCGCAGTGTTCTCCGACATCAGCGCGATCAAGGACTCCGAGCACGAGCTCAAGCATCTCGCCCATCACGATCCGCTGACCGACCTGCCCAATCGCCTGTTGTTCAGCGACCGCGCCGAGCAGGCGCTGGCGTCTGCGCAGATCCACAAGCGTGGCTGTGCCTTGCTGATGCTCGATCTCGATCACTTCAAAATGATCAATGACAGTCTCGGCCATAACGTCGGTGATCGCTTGCTCAAGGCTGTGGCGATTCGTTTGCAGGCGTTGTTCGGCCCCGGCATTACCCTGGCGCGCCTCGGTGGCGACGAGTTCGCGGTGCTGGCGGAAAGTTGTCCACAACCGGGCCAGGCAGCGGCGCTGGCGCAACGCATTCTCGATGCGCTCAAGGAACCGTTCTGCTTCGATGCTCACCCATTATTCATTAACGCCAGCATCGGCATCAGCCTGTTTCCCAGCGACGCACTGAGCGCCGAGCAATTGTTGCGCAATGCCGATGCGGCGCTGTTCAAGGCCAAGAGCAGCGGTCGTAACGGTTACGCCTTGTACACCGAAGAACTCACCGTCCACGCCCAGCAACGGGTTGAAACAGCTTTTGAACTGCGCCGCGCGCTGGAGCAGCAGGAACTGCGGGTCTATTACCAACCGGTGCATGACTTGAAAAGCAGTCGCCTGATCGGGGTGGAGGCACTGGTGCGCTGGCAGCATCCGCAGCGCGGCCTGGTGTCGCCGGCGGAATTCATCCCGATTGCCGAGCGCACCGGGCTGATCGCCGAGATCGATGCCTGGGTGATGCAGCAGGCGTGTCGGCAGATGTGTCAGTGGCAACAGGCCGGGATCGTGTTGTCGTTTGTTGCGGTGAATGTGTCGTCGCGCTTGTTCGCCCGACGTGAGCTGTATCAGCAGGTCGCTCAAGTACTGCATGAAACCGGGCTGAACCCGGCTTGTCTGGAGCTGGAAGTCACCGAAAGTGCGGTGATGGATGACCCGGAAGTGGCGCTGGAACAGATGCATCGTCTACGCGAGCTGGGCATTCGTCTGGCCATCGATGATTTTGGCACCGGCTATTCGTCGCTGCTGCGGCTCAAGCGCTTGCCGGTGCAGAAGCTGAAGATCGATCAGGGTTTCGTCGCCGGGCTGCCGTGGGACGAGGATGACGCAGCGATTGTCCGGGTGATCATCGCGCTGGCGCGGAGCATGGGCATGCAGGTGCATGCGGAAGGGATCGAGCAGGCGGAACAGGCGGTGTTTTTGCTGGAGCAGGCATGTGAGTTGGGGCAGGGGTATTGGTTTGGGCGGCCGGTTCCGGCGTTGGAGATTGATTGGGATCGCGCGCCATTGATTGGTTAAAAATCAAAAGATCGCAGCCTTCGGCAGCTCCTACGGTAATTGTGTAGGAGCTGCCGAAGGCTGCGATCTTTTGCTTCAACAGGCTGCAAACCCTTGCCCCGCCACATAATGTTTTCTAGTTATATAAACATTCTTAAATAGTCTTTTTAAGAATATCCGCGCCTCTCTTATATTGCTCCCACGCCGAACGCAGTGCCGCCCACTGCCAGGCAAATCCCATTCAAAGGAGCAGCACCATGAGCGCATCCCTTCGCAGCGTTGACGGTCAGGACGAAAGCACCATCTTGCGTGAAATCCAGAGCGCCCTGCGCGATCTGCGTTTCGGCGCGGTGGAGATCACTGTGCACAACGCGCAAGTCGTGCAGATCGAACGCAAAGAGAAATTCCGTTTGCAGCAACCCGGTAAACAACCGGGCTGAGTTGAAGATCAAAAGATCGCCGCCTGCGGCAGCCCCTACAGGGGGCTGTGTGTAGGAGCTGCCGCAGGCGGCGATCTTTGAACCGGCAACACGATTTCCGAAATACATAAGAAAAAGCCACCACCAAGAATTCCAGGAGCTTTCACCATGTCGTCGATTCGCCGTTACGCTTTGGCCGCCCTGGCCAGCGCTGTGTTTGCCGGTTCCGCGGTTGCCAAGGATTACGAACTGCTCAACGTGTCGTATGACCCGACGCGCGAGCTGTATCAGGACTACAACGCTGAATTCATCAAGTTCTGGCAGAAAGACCACGCCGGCGACACCGTGAAAATCCAGCAATCCCACGGCGGTTCGGGCAAGCAGGGCCGTGCGGTGATCGACGGTCTGCGCGCTGACGTGGTGACTCTGGCCCTGGCCGGTGACATCGACGAAATCGCCAAACTCGGCAAGACCCTGCCCGCCGATTGGCAGAAGCGTCTGCCGGAAGCGAGCACGCCGTACACCTCGACCATCGTCTTCCTGGTGCGCAAGGGCAACCCGAAAGGCATCAAGGACTGGGGCGATCTGGTCAAGAACGACGTCTCGGTGATCACCCCGAACCCGAAAACCTCCGGCGGTGCGCGCTGGAACTTCCTCGCCGCGTGGGCCTACGGCCTGAAAGCCAACGGCGGTGACGAAGCCAAAGCCAAAGAATACGTACAGACCCTGTTCAAGCACGTGCCGATTCTTGACACCGGTGCTCGCGGTTCGACCATCACCTTCGTCAACAACGGTCAGGGTGACGTGTTGCTGGCCTGGGAAAACGAAGCGTTCCTGGCGCTGAAAGAAGATGGCGGCGCCGACAAGTTCGACATCGTCGTGCCTTCGCTGTCGATCCTCGCCGAACCGCCAGTGGCCGTGGTCGACAAGAACGCCGAGAAGAAGGGCAACGAGCAAATTGCCGAAGCCTATCTGAAACACCTGTACAGCCCGGCCGGTCAGGAAATCGCCGCGAAAAACTTCTATCGTCCGCGTGACAAGGACGTGGCGGCCAAGTACGCCCAGCAGTTCCCGAAACTGGACCTGGTGACCATCGACAAGGACTTCGGCGGCTGGAAAACCGCGCAGCCGAAATTCTTCAACGACGGTGGCGTGTTCGACCAGATTTATCAGGCGCAGTAATCTGACCCACAACGAGCCTACTGTTTAGGCACACCACATGTGGGAGCGAGCCTGCTCGCGAAGGCGGTATTTCAGGCGACAGGGATGTTGACTGATACTCCCTCTTCGCGAGCAGGCTCGCTCCCACATTGATGCGTTTTTAACCAAGGACTTTTATGTCGCGTCGTATCTCCCCCGTCATACCCGGCTTCGGGCTGACGCTGGGCTACACCTTGGTGTACCTCAGCCTGATTGTGCTTATCCCGCTGGCGGCGATGTTCGTCCACGCCGCGCAACTCACCTGGGATCAGTTCTGGACGATCATTTCCGCGCCGCGGGTGCTGGCTGCGTTGAAGCTGAGCTTCGGCACCGCGCTGTGTGCCGCGATCATCAACGGCATCATCGGCACGCTGCTGGCATGGGTGCTGGTGCGCTACACCTTCCCGGGGCGCAAGGTGATCGACGCGATGATCGATCTGCCATTCGCCCTGCCGACAGCTGTCGCCGGTATCGCGCTGACCGCGCTGTACGCGCCGGCCGGTCTGGTCGGGCAATTCGCTGCTGACCTCGGTTTCAAAATCGCCTACACCCCACTCGGTATCACCTTGGCGCTGACTTTTGTCACACTGCCGTTCGTGGTGCGCACGGTGCAGCCGGTGCTGGCCGACATTCCCCGCGAAGTCGAAGAAGCTGCCGCGTGCCTCGGCGCGAAACCGTTGCAGGTGTTCCGCCACATCCTCGTCCCCGCACTGCTGCCCGCCTGGCTCACCGGTTTTGCCCTGGCGTTCGCGCGTGGCGTCGGCGAGTACGGTTCGGTGATTTTCATTGCCGGCAACATGCCGATGAAAACCGAGATCCTGCCGCTGCTGATCATGGTCAAACTCGATCAATACGATTACACCGGCGCTACCGCCATCGGCGTGCTGATGCTGGTGGTTTCCTTCGTCCTGTTGCTGCTGATCAACTTGCTGCAGCGGCGCATCGAAACCCCATAAGGAGGCGCGAACAATGTCCCAATCGTCTATTGCGGCCGCCTCTTCGGCCAACGCTGCACGCCGTGGCAGTGCCACTTCGCGCAGAATCCTGATCGGCCTTGGCTGGCTGGTTTTTTTCCTGTTTCTGCTGCTGCCGTTGTTCATCGTCGTATCGCAGGGTTTGAAGAATGGCCTCGGTGCATTCTTCACCGCGATCTTTGAGCCGGATGCGCTGTCGGCGCTGAAGCTCACCGTGTTCGCCGTGCTGATTTCGGTGCCGTTGAACCTGGTGTTCGGCGTCAGTGCCGCGTGGTGCGTAAGCAAATACTCGTTCCGTGGCAAGAGCATGCTGGTAACGCTGATTGACCTGCCGTTCTCGGTGTCGCCGGTGATTGCCGGTCTGGTCTACGTGCTGATGTTTGGTGCGCAGGGCCTGTTCGGACCGTGGCTGCAGGATCACGACATCCAGATCGTCTTCGCTCTGCCGGGCATCGTGCTGGCGACGATTTTCGTTACCGTGCCGTTCGTGGCCCGTGAGCTGATCCCGCTGATGCAGGAACAAGGCACGCAGGAAGAAGAAGCCGCGCGCCTGCTCGGTGCCAACGGCTGGCAAATGTTCTGGCATGTCACCGTGCCGAACATCAAGTGGGGCCTGATCTATGGCGTGGTGCTGTGTACCGCGCGGGCCATGGGTGAATTCGGTGCGGTGTCGGTGGTCTCCGGGCACATTCGCGGGGTGACCAACACCTTGCCGCTGCACGTCGAGATCCTCTAC